>NZ_CP092831.1:0-10000 GCF_022531965.1 Paenibacillus peoriae
GTGGACAGCCATACCTCTGAACTATGGCAGCAAATTCTATCCATCATACAAACCAAGCTGAGTAAGCCGAGTTACGACACTTGGTTTAAGGCTACCAAGGCAGCGAAACTAAATGACCACTCCATTGTGATTTCTGCACCGACAACTTTTGCCGTGGAATGGCTTGAAAGCCGCTATACCAAGCTAGTCGGAGCAACGGTTTATGAGATTTTGGGCAAACAGCTAGAGGTCAAGTTCGTTATTGAAGAGAACAAGCCCGCCGAGGTCGACCTTCAGCAACAACCTCAGCAGCAGCCGGTCGTTCATGAAGAAGCTGTGTCCCATATGCTGAATCCCAAATATACATTCGATACATTCGTCATCGGATCGGGGAACCGTTTTGCCCATGCGGCATCGCTGGCCGTCGCCGAGGCGCCGGCCAAAGCTTACAATCCGCTGTTTTTATACGGTGGTGTAGGGCTGGGAAAAACGCATCTGATGCACGCTATCGGACACTATATTTTGGAGCACAATCCGGCCAGCAAGGTCGTTTATTTATCGTCGGAGAAGTTTACGAATGAATTCATTAATGCTATCCGGGACAACCGCGGGGAAAGTTTTCGGAATAAATATCGCAACATTGATATTCTGCTCATTGACGATATTCAATTCATTGCGGGTAAGGAATCGACGCAGGAGGAATTTTTCCACACGTTCAACGCGCTTCATGAGGAACGCAAGCAGATTATAATCTCAAGCGATCGGCCACCTAAAGAGATTCCAACGCTGGAAGAACGGCTACGCTCTCGCTTCGAGTGGGGACTCATAACGGATATCCAACCGCCGGATCTGGAAACGAGAATTGCTATTCTTCGTAAAAAGGCGCGGGCAGAAAACCTGGATATTCCCAATGAAGCCATGATGTATATCGCTAATCAAATCGATACAAACATCCGTGAGCTAGAAGGGGCGCTTATTCGCGTTGTCGCTTATTCCTCCTTAACCAATCAGGATGTATCAAGTCATCTCGCGGCTGAGGCGCTGAAGGATATTATCCCGTCCAGTCGACCAAAAATGATCACGATCCAGGATATACAGCACCAAGTCGGGGAATTTTACAATTTACGGCTGGAGGATTTTAAAGCGCGTAAACGGACGAAGGCTGTAGCTTTTCCACGACAGATTGCCATGTACCTGTCTCGTGAGTTAACCGATTATTCTTTGCCAAAAATCGGTGAAGCTTTCGGTGGGCGTGATCATACGACTGTCATTCATGCGCACGAAAAAATCTCCAAATCCATTCAAGTGGATCAGGATCTGTTTAAAGTTATCAACAACCTAATAGAAAAAATCAAAAATCCAACCTGAACAAGTTCAGAGCCTATACACAATTTATACACATGTGGATAGGCTTGATTTTATTAGGGTTACAGTGACTTATCCACATATTCAGTGCGCCTATTACTATTACTAATATATTTTAAAGATATACATCACCTAAATAAGGCCCGCGTCAACGCGTGCTTGAAGGATTAAAACCCGTAGGAGGAACTTATGAAGATCAGCATTCTGAAAAACGTTTTGAACGAGGCTATACAACATGTATCCAAAGCGATATCAAGTCGAACTACGATTCCAATTCTGAGTGGTATTAAGCTGGATGTGAATCACCAGGGAGTAACGCTGACCGCCAGCGATACAGACATCTCGATTCAATCCTTTATTCCGATGGAGGATGGTGACCAAACTGTCGTTCAGGTTGAACAACCCGGTAGTGTGGTGCTGCCTGCCAAATTCTTTGTCGAAATTATCAAAAAGTTGCCTTCGCAGGAGATTCGTATGGAGGTAAAAGACCAATTCCAAACCTTTATCTCGTCCGGTGCAACTGAAATTCAGATTGTTGGCTTAGATCCTGAAGAATTCCCGGTGCTTCCCAACATTGAAGAAAATCAAGTCATCTCTGTGCCAGGAGATTTACTTAAAAATATGATTAAACAGACGGTGTTCTCCATTTCCACCCACGAAACGACACCGATTTTAACCGGCGTGTTGTGGAATCTGGCTGAGGGGGAACTGAAGTTTGTGGCAACGGACCGCCACCGCCTTGCCACCCGCAGCGCTCATTTGGAGACGTCTGAAGGCTTGCGCTTTAGCAATGTTGTCATTGCGGGCAAAACGCTGAATGAGCTGAGCAGAATTATTCCAGACCAAAATATGCTTGTGGATATCGTAGTAGCGGACAATCAGGTATTATTCAAAGTAGATCGGGTGCTATTTTATTCCCGCATCTTGGACGGCACCTATCCTGATACTTCTAGAATTATTCCGACCTCCTACAAAACAGAACTGATTGTGGATACAAAAAGTTTAAGTGAGTCAATTGACCGTGCTTATTTGCTGTCCCGTGAGGAAAAAACGAATATCGTAAAAATGCAGTCGCTGGAAAATGGCGGTTTGGAAATTTCCTCTAGTTCCTCTGAGCTTGGCAAAGTGCGTGAGGAAGTAACGGTGTCCAAATTTGAGGGGGAGCCGCTCAAAATTTCGTTCAACTCCAAATACATGCTTGACGTGCTGAAGGTGATTGACAGCGAGCAGCTGACGATTGCTTTTACCGGCATTATGAGTCCCATTATTTTAAAACCGGCAGATTCCAGCAATGCGCTATATATCATCCTGCCATATCGCACAACCAACTGATGTCTAGCGTTAACCCACCTGAGGACAACCGAAAGGATGAACAAGCCTTGAAACCAATATCTATACAGACCGAATACATCAAGCTCGATCAATTTTTAAAATTAGCCGATTGTGTATCCACAGGAGGCATGGCTAAAGCCCTGCTGCAAGAGGGACAAGTCCGTGTGAATGGTGAACCGGAAGAACGTCGTGGAAGAAAACTGTACCCAGGTGATACCGTAGAAGTAGAGGACAACGGAAGTTTCGAGGTTACAGCAGGAGCATGATCGCCTGGGTGGCAAGGACTCCTTTTAGGTACGGAGTAACAAGGGGGACCCTATGTGTTTGTGAACAACATTGTTTTGCAGCAGTACCGGAACTATGAGCAGCTGGAACTGAATGAATTTGGTCCCGTTAATTTGCTGATCGGACAAAATGCGCAGGGCAAAACGAATCTGGTAGAGGCGATTTTTGTACTAGCTTTAACCAAAAGTCATCGAACGTCCCGCGACAAGGAGTTAATCTCTTTCGGGGCTACTTCCACTCACCTAGCCGCAGATGTGGATAAAAAATACGGGAAAATCAGACTGGATCTCGCGTTATCCACACAAGGCAAAAAAGCAAAGATCAACGGACTGGAGCAGCGTAAATTGAGCGATTTTATCGGTTCGTTAAATGTGGTCATGTTTGCACCTGAGGATCTGGAAATTGTGAAAGGAACACCGGGGGTTCGCCGCCGGTTTCTTGACATGGAAATCGGCCAGGTTGCGCCAGGCTATCTGTATCATTTGCAGCAATACCAGAAAGTATTGGTTCAGCGAAATAACCTGCTCAAGCAAGCTTGGGGTAAGGATATGGCGTCAGTGCAGCTGATGCTGGAGGTATGGAATGAGCAACTTGTTGAGCATGGTGTTAAAATTGTTAAAAAGCGGAAACAATTTATAACAAAGCTACAAAAGTGGGCTCAAGCTATTCATGAAGGGATCGCAGGTGGGACGGAAGAGTTAAAATTAACCTATGTTCCCTCCTTCAGTGAGCCAGAGGAAGAAGATGAAGCTGTCTTATTGGAGCGATTTATGATAAAGTTATCCCAAATGAGGGAACAGGAAATCCGCCGTGGCATGACTTTGGCGGGACCCCATCGTGATGATTTAGCCTTTGCCATTAACGGCAGAGAAGTGCATACGTATGGCTCTCAGGGGCAGCAGCGGACGACGGCCCTGTCCTTGAAGTTGGCCGAAATTGAGTTAATTCATGAGGAAATTGGTGAATATCCTGTCTTGCTGCTGGATGATGTTTTGTCCGAGCTGGATCCCTATCGTCAAACCCAGCTGATCGAGACCTTCCAAAGCAAAGTACAGACCTTTATCACGGCAACCGGGGTTGAGACTTTGAACGCAGAACGACTCAAGGATGCCAATATTTATCACGTCCACGACGGGCATGTGGAACACTAAGGAGTGAGTGACCGCTATGTATATTCATCTGGGTGGAGAAAAAATCATCCGCTCGTCAGAGCTTGTGGCTATTTTCGATATCTCGATTGAAAAATCCTCTAAAATCTCCAAGCAATACGTGAACCATGCCCAACAGCAAAAGCATGTCGAGATGATTGGCGAAGAGGAAGCCAAGTCCATCGTAGTTACTCAGAATACGGTGTATTATTCCCCCATCTCCTCAACAACACTCAAAAAGCGGGCAAACCAGTTTGTTGCCAATGCTTAACCATAGAATCTATAGAAGTAGGTGAAAGGCATGTCTATGAATCAACCGTCTTATGATGCGGGCGAGATTCAGGTCCTTGAGGGCCTGGAGGCGGTTCGGAAACGTCCCGGGATGTATATTGGCTCCACAAGCGCCAAAGGTCTCCATCATCTGGTCTGGGAAGTTGTGGACAACAGCATTGACGAAGCGCTGGCGGGTTATTGTGACAGCATTCAAGTTGTGGTTCACGAAGATAACAGTGTTACCGTTACAGATAATGGACGTGGTATTCCAGTAAGCGAACACGCCAAAATGAAAAAATCTGCGCTGGAAGTCGTTATGACTGTGCTTCACGCAGGCGGTAAATTCGGAGGCGGAGGGTACAAGGTATCCGGTGGTCTGCACGGGGTTGGGGTATCGGTAGTGAACGCTCTCTCCAGCAAAATGATTGTTCATGTTAAACGAGACGGACATCTGTATGAGCAGGAATATCACCGTGGTGCTCCGCAGTATGATGTCAGAGTCATCGGTGATACAGACGAGACGGGTACCCAAACGACCTTCTATCCGGACGATCAAATCTTTACAGAAACGACCGTATATGATTATGATACGCTCCAAACGCGGATTCGTGAGTTGGCTTTCCTGAATAAAGGCATTGCAATCAGCTTGACTGACGAACGGACGGGAGCTAGCGATACATTCCATTACGAGGGCGGAATCAGTGAATATGTGCAATTCTTGAATCAAAAAAGAGAAGCGCTACATGAACAGCCGATTTATGTCGAAGGCTCGCGGGATATGATTCAAGTCGAAGTTGCATTGCAATATAACGACAGCTATACCGAAAATATTTATTCTTTTGCCAACAACATCAACACCCATGAGGGCGGAACTCACGAATCAGGTTTCAAGAGTGCATTAACCCGGATTATAAACGATTATGCACGTAAAAATGGCTTGATTAAAGACAACAATGCCAACCTGACCGGTGACGATGTGCGTGAAGGATTGACGGCAATTATCTCCGTCAAAATTCCAGAACCACAGTTTGAGGGTCAGACCAAGACAAAGCTGGGTAACAGTGAGGTGCGAGGGATTGTCGAATCCTTATTCGCAGAGAAACTCCAGGAGTTCCTAGAGGAAAATCCGTCTGTTTCCCGCCGCGTGGTAGATAAATCATTGCAAGCAGCACGTGCCCGGGAAGCAGCGCGTAAAGCGCGTGAGCTTACACGTCGCAAAAGTGCGCTGGAAATCAGTTCGCTCCCAGGCAAGTTGGCGGATTGCTCCTCTAAGGATGCTTCGATTAGTGAACTGTACATTGTCGAAGGTGACTCCGCAGGGGGATCAGCCAAGCAGGGGCGTGATCGTCACTTTCAAGCTATTTTGCCGATTCGTGGTAAAATCCTGAATGTTGAAAAGGCACGCTTGGACCGTATTTTGTCCAGTGATGAAATCCGGTCGATGGTAACAGCAATGGGTACAGGGATCGGAGACGACTTTGACATCGCCAAAGCCCGTTATCACAAGGTCATCATCATGACAGATGCGGATGTCGACGGCGCCCATATTCGTACGTTGTTGCTGACGTTCTTCTATCGGTACATGCGTAAAATCATTGATGCAGGCTATATTTATATTGCTCAACCACCATTATTCAAAGTAGAGCGTAACAAAGTTGTACGTTATGCGAACTCCGAGGCGGAACGTGATGAGATCATCAGGGAATTTGGAGAAAACGCGAAGTACAATGTACAGCGCTATAAAGGTTTGGGTGAGATGAATGCGACCCAACTTTGGGAAACTACGATGGACCCTGAGAGTCGTACTATGCTTCAGGTAACTGTCAGTGACGCGATGCTGGCTGATACACTGTTCAATACCTTGATGGGTGATAATGTAGAACCTCGTCGTGACTTTATCCAAGAGCATGCAAAGTACGTGAAAAATCTTGATTTCTAATGTGTAACGTTCCTTCCTAGTGGCTGTATTACATGCTCATTAGGTAGTATTTTGTAAGAGTTCACGAGGGGCGCCCAAATGGGCGTCCCTTTTCTTGTCATTAACCAGCCCGGGTGTATTTGAATATCTAATCTCATTGTTTTAGGCTTTTTTCTTAGAGCGCACGGGTTTACCTGTCGACGGAGAGTATCGGCCGTAGCCTACTGCATATCTGAATATTTTATGATAGAGGCTTTTGTTTGGAAGGGAAGAGAATACCTTGATTGCTGGTCTCGTATTAACCTCAAGAATCCACGGATAATTTTGCTGATCCAGTCCCACATCTAATCCGATTTCCCTTAAACGTGGGTATTTTTTTTGCAACTGCCAGGCTACCCGTTCGCCCATTTTCGATAATTTTTGCTCCAGTCGTACAGCTTCCTTTACATCCATATATGGAGCGACCAGCTCATTGAAAAAGCGTGTTGTCCCACCGCTGTGATGATTGGTGACGACTTTGTCAGGAGCAGCTACGCGTCCTACAATAAGTGTTGTTTCCCATTGGTGTCTCAAGTTCATCTGGGTTAATACCCTCAGATCGAAGGGGCGTTCTTCATGCTGAAGAAGTGGAATTCCACGTTGGATCAGATATGGACGTTTTCGTATGCGGGAAGAAACCACTCTGTGCAGATCTTCTAGACTTTCGAAGGTGAAAATGTCTACTTCATAGCGAAGCACATACCAAGTTCTCTCTTCGATGATTCCTTCTTCTGTCGGCGGGAGCGGCTCTGTCAGCCTCTCTGCCCGCATAACCCCTTTTCCATAAGTACCGTTATCCGGCTTAATATAGACAGTACCATACACGGCCAACATTTCGTTTAAGTGATCAAATGTGTACAACCGTGTTTCCGGTACATAAGCAGCCAATGTCGGATTGGGGAGAATGGCATTTGTTTTGGTCCACTTACTGGATACTCGTTGAATAGACAAGTAATCTCATCCCTTTCTTTTCGAAATATGAGTCATGTACTTGGAATCCGCAACACTTTAACAAAACAAGGGAAACTAAAGGACAAGCGCGTAAAACAATGATATAATAGAGAAATACGGCGTTTTTCGGAATTTTGCTAATTGAACCCTGACCGTATACGTATTGTATGTGGAAAAGGCCCTTATGGTGGGGGCTAATCCCCAGCTCTGGGGAATTTGTTATAATCAGGGCTTGTGAGTTGTACAAGAGAATAGCGATCTGCTACAGGCAGAAAGAGAATGACGAGGGATTTACGCTGTAAAGAGGACAGATGCGTTTAATTGTGCTCTTTTTGTGAAAGTAATATAATTATACAGATGAGGATTTCAGCCAAAATCCTGCGCAGAGAGCGGAGTGTATAGGCAGTATCTTGTTAGGCTTTTCACATAGAGAGCATTGTATTGAAGGATAAGAAGGAGGACCAGCATGGCGGATCAAAATAACTCGCAAATCATCAATAGGGATATCGGAGTGGAAATGCGCGAATCCTTTATGGATTATGCCATGAGTATTATTGTTAGCCGTGCCTTGCCTGATGTGCGGGACGGACTGAAGCCGGTACACCGTCGTATTTTGTATGCGATGTCCGAGCTAGGCATGTCGCCAGATAAGCCTTACAAAAAATCGGCAAGAATCGTCGGCGAAGTTATCGGTAAATATCACCCTCATGGTGATACGGCTGTATATGATACGATGGTGCGGATGGCGCAGGATTTTTCCTTGCGTTACATGTTGGTGGATGGACACGGTAACTTTGGCTCCGTGGATGGAGATATGGCCGCTGCGATGCGTTACACCGAAGCACGGTTGTCCAAGATTGCCATGGAAATGCTACGTGATTTGAACAAAGAGACCGTTGATTTTATGCCGAACTACGATGGTGAAGAGAGCGAGCCTGTCGTATTACCAGCACGTTATCCTAACTTGCTGGTGAATGGGGTCGGCGGGATTGCAGTCGGGATGGCTACCAATATTCCTCCGCATAACTTGGGAGAGGTTATCGATGGTGTACAAGCACTGATCGAAAACCCTGACATTACGCCGATGGAACTTATGGATTATATTCAAGGACCGGATTTCCCGACAGCAGGTTATATTTTAGGACGCTCTGGTATCCGTCAGGCGTATCAGACGGGCCGCGGATCTGTGACCATGCGTGCAAAGACCACCATAGAAGAGATCGGCAATAAAGCACGGATTATCGTGCATGAGCTGCCTTACCAAGTGAATAAGGCTCGCCTTGTTGAGAAAATTGCCGAATTAGTACGTGACAAACGTATTGAAGGCATTACGGATCTTCGTGATGAATCGGACCGTACGGGTATGCGTGTCGTTATTGAGTTGCGTAGAGATGTGAACCCGAATGTCGTTCTGAATAATTTGTTTAAACATACAGCTATGCAGTCGAATTTCGGTATTAATATGCTTGCCATTGTAAACAACGAACCGAAGATTCTAAACCTGAAGGATGTCTTGTATCATTATCTCAAACATCAGGTCGAAGTTATTCGTCGCCGGACAGAATTTGATCTGAAGAAGGCCGAAGCTAGAGCACACATTCTGGAAGGCTTGCGCATTGCTCTTGACCATCTGGACGAAGTTATTGCCTTGATTCGTTCTTCCCAAACTGCAGAAGCAGCTCGTGAAGGACTGATTGAGCGTTTCTCGCTCACTCTTGAGCAGTCTCAGGCTATTCTCGATATGCGTCTGCAACGTTTAACCGGTTTGGAACGTGAGAAGATTGAGAACGAATATAACGAGCTAATACAAAAGATTGCGGAATACCGTGAGATTTTGGCGAACGAACATCTGGTACTCAACATCATTAGCGAAGAGCTGAATGAACTTAAAGGGCGTTTCGCTGATGAACGTCGCACTGAAATTACAGTGGGTGAAGAGAGTATTCTGGATGAGGATCTCATTCCGCGTGAAGATGTTATTATTACTGTAACCCATACGGGATATATCAAACGCCTTCCTGTTACCACCTATCGCAGTCAAAAACGCGGTGGTCGTGGTGTAGTGGGTATGGATACCAAAGATGAGGATTTCGTAGAGCATCTGTTCATTACGAATTCACATCATCATCTGTTATTCTTTACCGACAAGGGTAAGGTATATCGAATTAAGGCCTATGAGATTCCTGATCTAAGCCGGACAGCCCGGGGAACACCGATTATTAACCTGATTCAGATTGAACAGGGTGAGTCGATCAATGCGGTAATTCCAATCGAGGAATTTGTGGAGGATAGCTATCTTTTCTTTGCGACTCAGCATGGGATTATTAAGAAGACACCGCTTGACGACTATGCAAATATCCGCAAAGGTGGCTTGATTGCCATTAACTTGCGTGAAGATGACGCCCTGATCGAAGTGAAGCTGACGGACGGACAGCAGGAAATGATTATTGGTACAGCACAAGGCATGTCTATCCGTTTCCCTGAAAGTGATGTACGGTCTATGGGCCGTAGCGCTACAGGGGTTAAAGGGATCAACCTTGATGAGAGTGATGCTGTAATTGGTATGGACATCGTGGATACCAGCCTGGATATCCTGATTGTAACGGCCAAAGGTTATGGCAAGCGTACCCCTGTTATGGATTATCGTATCCAAAGCCGTGGAGGTAAGGGGATCAAGACGATTAATGTTACGGAAAAAAATGGTCCAGTT
>NZ_CP092831.1:15000-112500 GCF_022531965.1 Paenibacillus peoriae
TAAACACACCACCGAAGCTATGGCTTGATGCTTGCATCAGGGGTAGGGGAGCGTTGAATGCGGGTTGAAGGTGTACCGTAAGGAGCGCTGGACTGCATTCAAGTGAGAATGCCGGTATGAGTAACGAAAAGATCTGTGAGAATCAGATCCGCCGAAAGCCTAAGGGTTCCTGAGGAAGGTTCGTCCGCTCAGGGTAAGTCGGGACCTAAGGCGAGGCCGATAGGCGTAGTCGAAGGACAACAGGTCGAAATTCCTGTACCACCGTAATCCGTTATGAGCAATGGGGTGACGCAGTAGGGTAGTGACGCGGACTGATGGATGTCCGTCTAAGCAGTGAGGCTGGTGTGTAGGCAAATCCGCACATCGTTAAGGCTGGGCTGTGATGGGGAGCGAAAATTATAGTAGCGAAGGTCATGATCTCAGACTGCCAAGAAAAGCCTCTAGCCAGGAGAAGGTGCCCGTACCGCAAACCGACACAGGTAGGCGAGAAGAGAATTCTAAGGCGCGCGGAAGAACTCTCGTTAAGGAACTCGGCAAAATGACCCCGTAACTTCGGGAGAAGGGGTGCCTCGGTAGGGTGAATAGCCCGAGGGGGCCGCAGTGAAAAGGCCCAAGCGACTGTTTAGCAAAAACACAGGTCTGTGCGAAGCCGCAAGGCGAAGTATACGGGCTGACGCCTGCCCGGTGCTGGAAGGTTAAGGGGAGTGGTAAGCCTTCGGGCGAAGCTATGAACCGAAGCCCCAGTAAACGGCGGCCGTAACTATAACGGTCCTAAGGTAGCGAAATTCCTTGTCAGGTAAATTCTGACCCGCACGAATGGCGTAACGACTTGGGCGCTGTCTCAACGAGAGATCCGGTGAAATTTTAATACCTGTGAAGATGCAGGTTACCCGCGACAAGACGGAAAGACCCCATGGAGCTTTACTGCAGCTTGATATTGAATTTGGGTACGATCTGTACAGGATAGGTGGGAGCCGTCGAACTTTGAGCGCCAGCTTGAAGGGAGGCATCCTTGGGATACCACCCTGATCGTATCTAGGTTCTAACTTGGTACCGTAAACCGGTGCGAGGACAGTGTCAGGTGGGCAGTTTGACTGGGGCGGTCGCCTCCTAAAGAGTAACGGAGGCGCCCCAAGGTTCCCTCAGAATGGTTGGAAATCATTCGAAGAGTGCAAAGGCAGAAGGGAGCTTGACTGCGAGACCTACAAGTCGAGCAGGGACGAAAGTCGGGCTTAGTGATCCGGTGGTACCGCATGGAAGGGCCATCGCTCAACGGATAAAAGCTACCCTGGGGATAACAGGCTTATCTCCCCCAAGAGTCCACATCGACGGGGAGGTTTGGCACCTCGATGTCGGCTCATCGCATCCTGGGGCTGAAGTAGGTCCCAAGGGTTGGGCTGTTCGCCCATTAAAGCGGTACGCGAGCTGGGTTCAGAACGTCGTGAGACAGTTCGGTCCCTATCTGTCGTGGGCGTAGGAAATTTGAGAGGAGCTGTCCTTAGTACGAGAGGACCGGGATGGACGTACCGCTGGTGTACCAGTTGTTCCGCCAGGAGCACCGCTGGGTAGCTATGTACGGAAGGGATAAGCGCTGAAAGCATCTAAGCGTGAAGCCCCCCTCAAGATGAGATTTCCCAGTATGTAAGACCCCTTGAAGACGACGAGGTAGATAGGTTGGGGGTGGAAGTGCAGTAATGCATGGAGCTGACCAATACTAATCGGTCGAGGGCTTATCCTAAGATAAAACGCAATGAGTTTCGGATCCAGTTTTCAGGGTGTAAGTTTTGTATTGTATAAGCACAAGTGGCTTATATGGAACAAGCGAACACACAGCATTTGGCGATGCTGATTCCTGAAAAAGAATTTGCTCAGCAGATTCATGTTTGGTGGCGATAGCGGAGGGGTTCCACACGTACCCATCCCGAACACGACCGTTAAGCCCTCCAGCGCCGATGGTACTTGGACCGCAGGGTCCTGGGAGAGTAGGACGTCGCCAAGCAACAGGTAAAGAGGACCATGATCTCAATGAGATCATGGTCCTCTTTTGCATATACGGATATTTTAGAAATATCCTTACAAAAGGAAGGTAACATTTTTGTTACGGAATGTAAGAGTAAACCCTGTATAATATAGGTATTGAATCCCATACACACACGCTGCATTGTTGCAGAATTATGCAAACTCCATCATAGGATTTTTGTATAATCAATCAGGCTGGTAAGGAGGGAAGATCATGCGGCGAAATAAATGGCTTGCTCTATTGGTGCTATTCAGTGTCGCTGTCGCGATTCTTACCGGGTGCGTGGAAGAGGAGCCTTCTTGGACATCGTTTGAGGGTGCTGCTAACGAGAAGACGTTTCCGGTTCCCAAAGAAGCTAGTAAAACCGATCGGGCCAGCAGTAATTCGGACATGGACTATGTTCGCTATGCACTGCCAGCGTTGAAGGAAAGTGATAGTCTACCTGCTCCTTATCTAGAGGAGATTGCAGCTTGGGGCTGGACTGAGGAACCGAATCTATCGACCTCCAATCAGAAGGTGTTTCAGAAAAATAAACACATGGTGCATTTGTCTGTGCATGATGGTTCTTTTACTGTATTGGTTCCAAAAGACAGAAAGGCTGTTGTGAAGAGCAAAAGCGTGGATCTTAATTAGGAGTACGGTTTTCAACCGGTAAGCAGCATAGGACTTAATGTAGATCATATTTATAGTAAACTCATAGCGTATCGTATGCTGTGTATAATGATGAATGATGAGATTGGATGTGGGGAAGCACTCAGAACTGCCGTTGAGTAGGGAGTAGCTTCCTTTTATATATTTGCATGTTGAATAATCTTTCTACATTTAACGAGGATAAAGTTGAGGGAAAGTTTACTTGATAAGAGAATAAAGCGATTATGGTTGTTAAGTCGCAAAAAAAGGAGTAACCGATTGAGGTTGCTCCTTTTTGCTTCAGTCTAGATCGTTGTAGGTAGTTCAGATCCGAATTTTTTATCTGTACGGATATGAGTGGTTAGATTTACTGTTGATAATATGAGGCATCTTCATCGGTAAACTTCAACATGCCGTCTTTTCTCTCGCCCGTAAGCCGACTGAGGATGTATAGACGCGGTGCAATAAGCCATAGATGCCAGAAGAGTAAGGATACCGTAAAGGCTGGTGGAGACCAGAGAATGAATACGCCTGATAAGCAGATACCGATCCAGAGGGTATGTATGTGCACACGACGAAAGATGCTATAGCCTATGTACTGGTCTGTCATATAGCCTAGCCAGGGTAACTTACGGTGGAATGCCCAGCGTTTGCGGAAGGATGCTCCGCCACCGATGTATAGGACAGATCGTGAGATTACGAAGTGTACCCATAAGGTAAGGAAAAAGGCAAGAGCAAACAAAAACACGCTAGTCCAGGAAAAGGCAAGAAGCAGAAAGAGAAGCATAATAATAGGCAGTGAAATATGACTCCATACTAGTTGACGCGGTATACTGATTTTTTTAATGAGCTTGTAGTGATAGTAGGTAGCTTTGGTTCCGGTTTCCTCTGTCATGCGAACAGTCCTTTCATTAATCTACTGCATCACAAGTGGCTTCCCGTCCACAGCCGGAAAAAGGGACGGTACTTCGCTCATGCCGCTTTAAATAAGCATTTAATCGTTTTTGTAGAAATACAGAATGATCGACATCCAGTGTTAGCTAGCCTACTCTATAATTACTGGAAAAGCTATCACTGATGAAGTGTTCAAGGCTCCGATGAAAGGGTATCCATACATAAGAGCTTTTCTTATTATATCGGCATAGACGGCTGTTTTTTAAACATACGGGGTACAAACACCATAATGGCCCAGGAGGAATATATATAGAGTATATCGTCAAACTGAGCTATGAAAAGGTTTAAAATAGTAGAAAGTGCCCCATACTAATAGTAAAAGAAACAAGGTGGGATGGATATGCATGATCAAGGCGGCCACCGCTGTATTATATGCGGACAGCACAAGCATGAAGGCATTTTTATCGTTTCCGAGTTTATCTGTGATACGTGTGAAGCTGAAATGGTACACACGGATGCAACTGATGCCAAATATCATTTTTTTATTGATCAACTAAAGCAAATCTGGGTACAGAAAAATGCATAATATCCTTTGCTAATTAGTCTTTGAAGGATTGGCATTCAAGGTCTGTCGATACGGGCCTTTTTTTCTGTGAGTAAAAGTAGGATTCCGCTTGATTTTACGATAAAATAAGGTTGATATAAAGCTTTGTTTGGAAGGATTGCAGAATGATGGGGAAAAAGGCGGTACACGCACCATTAATGGAAGCCCTAATACGTTACCGGACTCAGGGCAATGCTTCTTTCCATGTGCCCGGTCATAAAAATGGACAAGTATATGAGCATGAAAATATTGCATCTCTGTTGCAAGAAGTGATGTCTATTGATGCGACAGAAATTACTGGACTGGATGATTTGCATCACCCAGAAGATGTGATTCGTGAAGGGCAAGAGCTGGCTGCAAAGTGTTTTGGTGCTGAAGAGAGCTTTTGGCTAATTGGAGGAAGCACCGTCGGTAATTTGGCTATGATTTTAACTGTATGTACGGAGCCGGGAGATCTACTGCTGGTACAGAGAAATGTACACAAATCTGTCCTGAACGGTCTCATGCTGTCAGGGGCTAATGCGGTATTCCTGGATCCGGAAATAGATACACTGAGCGGATTGGCGGTTGCCCCAACGACGGATACAATAAAGGCTGCACTGAAGACATATCCTTCGGCAAAAGGGGTGTTACTTACACTACCTAATTACTATGGGATGGGACATGACCTAACGGCAACGGCTAAGGTCTGTCATGCAGCCCATGTGCCGCTATTGGTAGATGAGGCCCACGGTGCCCATTATGGGCTGCATCCTCGTTTGCCAGCCTCTGCGCTATCCTGCGGGGCTGATGTAGTCGTCCAATCGACACATAAAATGCTCCCAGCCATGACCATGGGGGCCATGTTACATGTGCAGGGAAAGAGAATTCATCGGGAACTACTTCGTCAGCGACTGGCGATGGTGCAAAGCTCTAGCCCTTCTTATCCGTTAATGGCTTCATTGGATTTGGCAAGATGGTATATAGAGGCGTATGGAGCAGATGCCTTTACCATGGGCTTAGCGGCAGTAGATGCTTTTAGAAAGGGCCTGGAGCAGCTCCCGCGCTTTCGCTTGTTAGAATCTACACAGCAGGCACTAGAGGGGGAATACGCTCACAGGGGAACCTCTGAGGTCCTAGAAAGGGCTGAGGAGGGAATAAGCAGATATTCAACCCAGGATCCCTTTAAATTGGTGCTGTATGATACATGGGGTATACTGGATGGATTTGAACTCAAGCACGAATTGGAGACTTACGGATGTGTTCCAGAGATGAGCGACGAAAAACATGTTGTTTTATTGTTTACGTTAGGCTCTACGGCTAAGGATGCGAGTCACCTGTTGCAGGCTCTTGTGCATATAAATAATGATATAAGATTTAAGGAGACGGCTGGTGAGCCGGGGCCAACGGAAAAAGAGCAGCAAAGACTCGAATTAGATTTTTCCACGTGGAACAATGATAGAATGAAGGGATACTCTATTCCGGTGCCGTTTGGGCTTCGACCGATTAGCCCCGATCAGATGGAGACGGTGCCTGTAGAGGAATGCGCTGGCAGGGTAGCGGCCGAAATGATTATCCCGTATCCTCCAGGTATTCCACTGCTATATGCAGGAGAAACGATCACAGAAGCGATTGCACTGCGGATGGGTCGTCTACGTAAGCTGGGAGCCAAATGGCACGGGGTAGCAGATGAAAGTATGCTTACAATTCGGGTATTCCGTTTACAATAAAGATTAGATACTAGAGACTTAACAAATACAGAAGACTGAATAAAAGAAGCATACGTAGCCTGTGGGTGACTTTTATTTTTCAGACAGGAAAGCAGGGAATAACATGAATCGCAAAGGCATTTTTATTACACTGGAGGGGGGAGACGGCTCCGGTAAAACAACTATGATTCAACGGCTGGCGAAGTTTATGGAGGAAGAAGGCTATCCAGTCATCACGACAAGGGAGCCGGGTGGCATCGAAATTTCCGAAAAGATTCGTTCTATCATTTTGGACCCTGCTCATACCAGTATGGATGCTCGAACAGAGGCACTTTTATACGCGGCGGCACGGCGTCAGCATTTGGTGGAGAAGGTAAAGCCGGCTATTGAACAGGGAGCTATCGTATTATGTGATCGTTTTGTGGATAGTAGCTTAGTCTATCAAGGATTTGCAAGAGGAATCGGAATTGAAGAGGTAGCTTCAATTAATCGCTTTGCGGTAGATGATTGGGAGCCGGATGTCACATTTTATCTGGATATTGAGCCCGAACTGGGATTGGCAAGAATTAGTGCGTCACGAGGAGCAGAAATGGACCGCCTCGACATGGAGAGTATATCGTTTCACCATAAGGTGCGAGAGGCATATTTGGAGTTGGCTCGCAAATTTCCGGAGCGAATTACAATTGTTGATGCATCTCCGGCGCCAGAGCAGGTGGAGCAAGTATTGAAGGATTTGCTGAAAACACGGTTTGCTCAGAATTTTAGCATATAATTGTCGAAGGATATACGGTAAAATTGAGCTAGGGACAAGGTTGTCTCTAATATGACTTGAAGGAGGAATACAGGATGAAGCTGATTATTGCGATTGTACAGGATAAGGACAGTAATAGATTATCCAGCGGACTGGTGAAAGCTAATTTCCGTGCTACCAAATTGGCGAGCACAGGAGGATTTCTGCGTGCAGGTAATACGACATTTATGATCGGTGTTGATGACAATCAGGTGGACTCATTAATGAACGTCATTCGCAGCAGTTGCAAGGTTCGTGAACAGCTGGTCACACCCGTTACCCCTATGAGCGGGACGACGGACTCCTATTTACCGTTGCCTGTTGAAGTGCAGGTGGGTGGAGCGACGGTATTCGTGATGCCTGTAGACCGTTTCGAGCATTTCTGAATCTACACAATAGGGCCTATTCTGCCGATATGATAGGGGAATCGCCTGTATCTTCCTGCATGATGGGAATGAGGGCAGATCTACTAAAACGGCAGCGCTACAGCGCAGTCCCCGGAAAGCCGAAGAAACCCTGAGTTCTAGGTTGAACTGTTCATGAAGGGGGAAAGTGGAAGCATCCGGGGAGAAAGCAGGTTTATATGAAAATAAATCCGGGCTATCGCCCTTTACAAAGTACATTGTCTACAAATGAAATGAGTGCAAAGCCAATTCAGCCCAAGAGCTTCTCCGACGTTATGCAGCAAAATGGTGAGCAAGCTTCGCAGGAGGAATTGAATCGGCGCTTTAAGGAAATACAAATGCAGGGAGATCGTCTTGCACGTTCAATGACGATTCGTGAGCTGAAGGCCTATAAGATGCTGGTTAAACGGTTTTTGGAAGATACCGTTCGGCGAGGTGTGTCCATGAAGGACACGAAGGGCTGGGATCGCCGGGGACGCAGCAAACGTTATAAGCTGATTGATGAAGTGGATGAGCTGTTGCTCAAAATGGCAGATGAACTGCTCGAAACCGAGCAAGGCAAGATTGAGCTTTTGCAAGGGGTCGGTGAGATCAGAGGATTGCTAATTAATCTCTCATTTTAATGCAGACTTATGTTATAAATGAATACAGACGGGCTATTGCCACGAAGAAATAATCTGCTTGCTGATCATGCTGGCAGATTATTTTTGACTATGTACATGCCTGGAAGAACAACGATTTGCCGATGGATCACAGTTGTTTTCAGTGGAGAAAGTGAGGAAATATGTCTTTTCAACATATAATGGGCCAGGATGTAGCCAAAAAAATGCTGCAAAGTGCACTACGGAATCATACGGTCAACCATGCCTATGTTTTTAGCGGGCCGCCGGGAAGCGGGCAGATGAACATGGCGCAGATCTTTGCTAAGGCTTTATTTTGTGAGCGACAGACGGACGATGCATGTGGGGAGTGTTTGTCATGCCGCAAGGTAGAGCACGGGAATCATCCAGATTTGCATATTGTAGAGCCGGATGGAGCTACGATTAAAATTGATCAGATTCGCGGGCTTCAACGTATATTTTCTTACAAATCTGAAAGCTCCAATCCGAAGGTATATATCATCCGACAGGCGGATACCATGACAGTGCAAGCTGCTAATAGCTTACTTAAATTTCTGGAGGAGCCCCAAATTCCAGTGGTCGGTATACTCATTTCTGAAAATGGACAGGCGTTGCTGCCTACGATTCAATCACGGACGCAGCAGGTTCCTTTCCACGCTTTACAGCCGGAGGTGATGATGCAGGCATTAATTGGGGAAGGCTATACGGCAGGGCTTGTCCGGTCGGTCGTTCATATTGCTTCAGGACTGGAATCATGTAGAGAAATTCTCCAGCAGAATTGGTTTGCAGAAATTAGAAACGTAGTGTTACAATTAGTGAAGGAGTCCATGAGTCGGGGGAGCTCGTCTATTATTCTGGCTCAACAGAAGATTTTTAAAACTGGACTTTCTGAACACCTGGATATTCTGTTTCATCTGTTTCATTTGTGGTTTAAGGATATGCTTCATTTCCGTTACGGAAGGCACGAAAGCATTGTTTTCATAGATCATTTGGAGTCCGTCTCCAAATTGGCAATCACCCGCAGCACGGAACAATGGGTCTCTTATATGGATTTGGCCGCGAATTGCAGGAAGAAGCTCCGTTTTCACGTCAACGGGCAGTTATGCGTGGAGCAGCTTCTGATTGGGTTGTCCGATACAAGCGGTTCTATCACCGGCTAACAGGAAGGCGCGCTTGTTCCACTCTGCACAATCCGCGACGCCAGGTTCCCGGTTTGTGCGACAGTGAGACTTCAATTGCGGCCATTCGTACAATGTCGGCTTCAAATGAGGTTTAGTGGCATACAAGGGGGTTAATTTTTGTATAGTGTAGTGGGTGTCCGTTTCAAGAAGGCGGGCAAGACTTATTATTTTGATCCGCTGGATCTTCCAGTGGAGAAAGAAAACTGTGTCATTGTAGAGACCGCGCGCGGTATTGAATATGGCAAGGTTGTAGTGGGCAAAAAAGAGGTAAATGATTCGGATGTTGTCCTGCCCTTAAAAAAAGTCATTCGTATTGCTGGGGATGATGACGCTCTTGTGGTAGAAGAGAATAAATTAGCGGCCAAGGATGCATTCGGCACGTGTTTAAATAAAATTAAAGACCATGGCCTTAAAATGAAATTGGTAGATGTAGAATTTACATTTGACCGCAATAAGATCATTTTTTATTTTACGGCAGAGGGTCGAGTAGATTTTCGAGAGCTTGTAAAGGACTTGGCCAGTATTTTTCGTACACGGATCGAGCTGCGGCAGATCGGCGTACGGGATGAGGCTAAAATGCTTGGCGGAATTGGACCTTGTGGACGTATTCTGTGTTGCTCCTCATGGCTGGGGGATTTTGAGCCGGTATCTATTAAGATGGCGAAGGATCAGAGTTTGTCGCTGAATCCGACGAAGATTTCCGGGTTGTGCGGGAGATTGATGTGCTGTCTCAAGTTTGAACATGATAACTACGAAAGTATGCGAGAAGAGCTACCTCAGGTGGGTAAGATGGTTATCACCTCTTTGGGGGAAGGTAAAGTCGTAGGTGTGAATGCAGGTCATCGCACGGTGCATGTTCAACTGTTTGAGATCAGTAAGGTCAAGGAACTTCCAATGGACGATGTAGTCGTCAAGTAAACCATTAGGTTGCTTCGGGGTGGAAACTTGGATAAATTAAATGTTTTTGCGCGTATTCACGAAATGGAAACCCAAATGGGACAGTTGCATAGCGATCTGGGTGAATTGAAACTGGCAGTTAAAGAGCTGCTGGAGGAAAATCAACGACTAACGATTGAAAACGAACAGGTGCGCAAGATGCTCAAACGTGAAACCTCTGGAGAAGAAAAGACGGCAAACAAGCCGAAGCTTCCTCCTCCGATCGTCATTAAGGATGAAGGGCAAACGGGTGAGGTCGTGGGCGAAGGCTACGACAATCTAGCAAGGCTGTATCATGAAGGATTTCATATATGCAACGTGTATTACGGACATTTGCGAACGGAAGGCGATTGCCTCTTCTGTCTGTCATTTTTGAATAAATAAAAACAAGCCGTAGGAGCAAGATGCCTACGGCTTTTTTTGTAGGGAAGTATGAGTGAAAAGCGACTTTGGTTATAAAAGATGGGAGAGCACTATGGAGGAAAAAGAAAAGAAGTCTGAACGAATTGATGATCTGCTTTCACATAATTTGCGCATTATCCAGAGTGATGAAGTATTCAGCTTCTCGATGGATGCGGTCTTGCTGGCACGTTTTGCTGGTATTCCGCAGCGTGGAAAGATTCTGGATCTGTGTACAGGCAATGGGGTTGTCCCCCTGCTGCTAACGACACGAACAAAAGCGTCTATTGAAGGAATTGAGATTCAACCACGCTTGGCAGATATGGCTAGACGCAGTGTCAGCTTGAATGGATTAGAAGCAGCAATTCAGATTCGGGAAGGGGACCTGCGTGAGCTGGTTCACATCACGGGACATGGTGTTTATGATGCGATTACCGTGAATCCCCCCTATATGCCGCTAAATGGTAGCGATATCAAGCTGAATCCTCACCAGGCAATTGCCCGTCATGAAGTGAACTGCACACTGGAAGAAGTCATTCAGGCATCCACCCGGCTTGTCCGTAATGGGGGAAAAGTATCCATGGTTCATCGCCCGCAGCGGCTGGGCGAGATTATAACCTTGATGCGTAAACATAGTTTGGAACCCAAAAGAATACGTTTTGTTCACCCACGAGTTCATATGGAAGCCAATATGGTACTGGTTGAAGCATTACGTGACGGTAAACCCGAGGTTCGTTTGTTGCCTCCGCTCATTGTATATCAGGAAAATGGGAATTATACTCAGGAGATAAGAGATATCTATGGAGAAGTAAGCAAGGGGGATTCTGTGTGAAAGCAGCTGTACAAAAAAGCTTTAGTAACAGCGAAGAAGAACGGGGAAAATTGTATCTTGTTGCAACACCTATTGGGAATCTGGAAGATATGACCTTTAGGGCAATTAACACCTTAAAGTCGTGTAGTATTATCGCTGCCGAAGATACGCGGCAGACACGTAAACTGCTCACTCATTTCGAAATCACACCGGATATGCTCTTTAGTTATCATGAACATAATAAGGTTGCCAGTGGGCCTGAACTGATACGTTACATAATAGAAGGGAAAAACTTGGCGCTGGTTAGCGATGCAGGTCTACCGGCCATTTCTGACCCTGGTTCGGATCTGGTCAAGCTGGCACTGGAAGCGGGAATTAGCGTCATCCCCATCCCAGGAGCGAATGCGGCACTATCTGCTTTAATTGCCTCAGGACTGGATACAGAAAGGTTCACCTTCGCTGGTTTTCCACCACGGGAGAAAAAGGACCTGGAGAAGCTGTTGCTATCGTTTCAGGTATCTCACGGCACAATTATTTTTTATGAATCGCCTCATCGTATTGTGAAGACATTGATGGTGTTGAAGGAAACATTAGGTTCACGCAAAGTGGTGCTTGCGCGTGAGCTGACCAAGCTGCATGAGGAATGGGTACGAGGAACCGTGGAGCAATGCCTTGCTAAACTAGAGGAAAATCCACCGATTGGTGAGTATTGTCTAGTGGTTGAAGGAAAAGACGAAGAGGAAGAAGAACAGGAACGTCAGGCATGGTGGCAGTCCTTATCTTTGGAGTCCCACGTCGCACATTACGAGCAAGAGGGACTTACACGCAAGGACGCAATGAAGCGTACAGCCACAGATCGTGCAATCTCCAAGAGAGATGTTTACAACGCACTCTTATGAATATCTGCCTAAACAAAAAAGGGCCTTCCAACGGTTGGGTTCAAACCGTGGAAGGCAACAAGGAGTGTATATGAAAAAGGTTAGAATTAACAATATCTGATAAGTCTATTATATACTAAAATTCTCAGTTTGTCACAGGTGTTGGGATTTCAGAAATGCAATCTTGGCAAACAATTTTCCCTTTGAAGTAAATTACGTTCTCAGCATTACCGCAGAAGATACAAGCAGGCTCGTATTTTTTAAGCATGATGCGTTCGCCATCAACATAAATTTCCAACGCGTCTTTTTCCCCGATTCCCAGGGTACGGCGCAATTCGATTGGAATAACAACACGTCCGAGCTCGTCGACTTTTCTTACAATACCAGTGGATTTCATCATAATAAATCAGGCTCCTCTCGCCGTTTAAAATAATATAAGTGTCATGATTCGACAAAATTTTCTCTTTTCTGATATTTACTATACCAACGATTCCCAAAACAGTCAACCTAAAAAATGTAGTAACAGTCTGATTATGCAAAAGTATTTAGATTAAAGAGCTTTACTCATGTGCATTGCCTTATCTTATTGATGATTTATTCAATTTGTCGATTTGGAAATGTCGAAAAACTATAATTCGACATATTACGACAAAGAATGTCGAATGAGGGAAATGCTTTAGGATTTTATTGTATTTTAATCCATTATTCCGAATATTAAAGGAGCTGATATCTTGCACCAGCCACTCAGTGAAGAAAAAGTATTTAAAGACCCGGTACATAATTACATTCATGTTCAGGATACTGTGATATGGCGGTTGATCAACACGCCGGAGTTCCAACGTTTACGCCGCATACGGCAGTTAGGCACATCGTATCTTACGTTTCATGGAGCGGAGCATAGCCGTTTTTCACATTCATTGGGCGTATATGAGATTACGAGAAGTATTATTTCTCAATTTGAACGTGGAGATTTCCCAGATTGGCCGAAAGAGGAAAGGTTGGTTGCTCTGTGTGCAGCTCTATTGCATGATGTGGGGCATGGCCCATTTTCACATTCAATTGAGGAAGCCTTTCATATGAACCATGAGGATTGGACATGCCGCATTGTACTGGGAGACACGAAGATCAACGCCGTGCTACGGCAAGTCGACGAGAAGCTTCCACAAAAGGTGGCTGCAGTTATAGCCAAAACGTATGATAAGCCGATTGTTGTTAACTTGGTGACCAGTCCGCTAGATGCCGATCGTATGGATTATTTGTTGCGGGATGCTCATTCGACAGGTGTCAACTACGGCACGATTGATTTGGATCGTATTTTACGACTGTTGCGTCCTCATAATGGGAGAATTGTTGTGAAGGAATCAGGCATGCATGCAGTAGAGGATTATTTAATGTCACGCTATCAGATGTATTGGCAAATTTATTTTCATCCTGTAACACGCAGCTCGGAGATCCTTTTACGTAAAATTTTCAAGCGAGCAAAGGAATTGTTTAAAAACGGATATGAGTTTGGTTTTCTGCTGGACCCGCTGCCGGATCTGTTGAAAGGAGAGCTTACAGTAGAGCAATATCTAATGCTCGATGAGTCATTAATTCAGACCGTATTTAGCCAGTGGAAACGAGAAAAAGACGAAATTTTAAGTGATTTGAGCAGCCGCTTTATGGACCGTAGATTGTATAAATATGTAGAGATTGAAAATATGGATACAGATACCATTGACAGTATTCGGAAAGCTTTGGAAGAGGCTGGTTTGCACCCTGAATATGATTTTGAAATTGATTTTCCGACGGATCTTCCTTATGATGTGTTTCGGCAGGGTGGCTCGACGGACAACCAGATTTTACTGCTTGGACGTCAGGGCGAGGTGAGTGAAATATCCGAAGTTTCGGAAATTGTGCGCTCCATAAGTGGTATCCACCGAGGAAAATATCATATGTATTTTCCCCAGAATAAATTGAACGCGGTAAAAGACAGGCTTCCTGCCGAAATAAGGAATTATTTTGTCAAAGAATAGACAACTATATAGAAATGTAAGTAAAAAAAGGAGATGTAAACCTTGGATTTATTCGACACTCATACTCACTTGGATGCGCCACAATTTGACGAAGATCGTGAAGAAGTTATAGCACGTGCTGTCGAATCAGGAGTAACGCGGATGATCAATATCGGATTTAATCGTGAGACCATTCCATCCACCATGAAATTGGCCGAGACGTATGATTTTATTTATGCGGCAGTTGGATGGCACCCACAGGATGCGATTACAATGCAAGAGGACGATTTAGAATGGATTGCATCGTTATGTAGTCATAAGAAGGTCGTAGCCATCGGAGAGATCGGTCTGGATTATTATTGGGATACATCACCGAAGGATATTCAGCATCGGGTGTTTCGAAATCAAATTGGTCTGGCTCGTGAGCTCAAAATGCCCATTGTTATTCATAACCGGGATGCCCATGAAGATATTGTTAGGATTTTGCGTGAGGAAAAAGCGAGTGAGATTGGCGGAGTCATGCACTCCTTTTCTGGGAGCTGGGAGACAGCCAAAATGGTGCTGGATATGGGATTTCACCTTTCCTTCGGTGGTCCAATAACGTTTAAAAATGCCAAGCAGCCAAAAGAGGTGCTCGCACAGGTGCCACTGGACCGTCTGCTCATTGAAACGGACGCGCCCTACCTGACGCCGCATCCATTTCGCGGGAAGCGAAATGAGTCTGCGCATGTGAGACTGGTAGCAGAGGCTGCAGCCCAAATCAAGGGGATTACAGTGGAGGAATTAGTGTCAATAACGACCCAAAATGCCTTGGAACGATTTGACATTCAATAAAAAAGCGAAGAAATCGATCAAAATAAAGAGATAGACGAAGCTAATCATGAATTTGTTGCAGGAAACTCGAGAATATTACAATATTTTAACCGAATATTTTGAAAAATGTACTTGAAACCTGCTTTACAACATGCATAGAAACAGGATATCATCTTTTCAGTGAATTGTTGTTTGAATGTAAACATCAACAAGTCATTTCATGAACCAGTCTCGCTGAGTCCCTTTTACAGGGAACGGGGGAACCGATATGGCTTACAGTACGTCCGGCGTATGTGCAAGAAGGGAACGTCCCTTCCGCCAGCCGGCTCGACCTAATTTCTTTTCCCGGATGGGATTGAACAGGTGGAGGAGCCGTATTTCGATTTCTTTCTGGGTCTTCGGGGTGAATGTGAAGGCGACCGCCATGAGCGGTTGACCCAAGCTAGGGCGACTCTCTACGTCCGAACCCGACAGCTAACCCCGTAAGCGTAACAAGAGAGAAGCCATCTCGTGCATGAGTTTTCCCGCATATTCACACATGCCGGAAGCCACGAAAGAGCTCTCTAGTCTCTTTCTTTGGCTTTTTTTGTTGTGAATAAAAGAAAATCTGTCATCATACTGTGGTTAAACAGGGGAGGACAGCATGCCGCGAAGACGGGTACATGGTGCAGGACAGTCGCAGTTTGGGCTTGTCTTGTAGAAAATCTGTTATAGTCACGTCAAATCTCAACTATGTCTTACTCCAGACGGCGGGCTATGTAAGGAGGACGGAGGAAATGGGCATTTTCCAAAAAGAGGAGACCCATGAGTCACGCTCATCCAGCATGTCTTACGTATTGCGTTGGAAGCAAGAGAATGTGCGCCAGGCTGCTTTGGTTGCTATTTTTCTAATCGCGCTAACGATTATGATTTCAATTCTGATGTACACGCAATCTAAAAAACAAGTCTTTTTTGTCATTGATGGCAAGGCATCTGCGGTAGAAACCCGGGAATCCAAGCTTCAAGATTTGCTGAGCGAGCATTCCATTTCACTTCAGCCGCATGATACAATTTCTATGCCGCTAAATGGAGCAGTACAGGATGGGGACCGCGTAGTCATTAAACGTGCCAATCAAGTTAAAGTATCTTCAGGCAATGAGACGAAAAAGCTGTACACAACAGAAAATACAGTAGAAGGTGCCATTCGTACCTCGGGCTATAAATTATCGTCAACGGATAAAGTTTATCCTGCGCTAGATGCTTCTGTTTCGTCTAACATGGACATAAAAATCGTCCGTGTGAAGAAACAGCAGGTCGAACAGAAAAAACAGGTGCCTTATCAGGTCATCAAAACGGCTGATCCAAGTCTTTATAAAGGCGATAATCGGGTCATTCAAAGCGGCAAATCGGGTGTGGTAGTCCAGCACGTTCAAAAGGTATATCATGATGGAAAGTTGGTATCCAAACAGCTGGTTAACAAGGAAGTTGCACAGAACCGTGTGGATAAGGTTATTGCGGTAGGAACGAAGAAAAAGCCGGTCGTTCTTGCTGCTTCCGTCGGTCCCAATGATGCGGTTAAGACAACAACGGTTAGTTCGGGCAGTGCTGTCCGTAAAGCAGGCGTCAATTTTAAATATAGCAAAGTTTTACAAAATGTCTCCATGACGGCGTATTCCTCACAGGAGCCAGGTATCGGTACACGTACTGCATCCGGCACGCGCGTGACGGAAGGCCGTACCATCGCTGTCGATCCGAGTATAATTCCAATCGGCTGGTGGGTGTATATCGAAGGAGTGGGCTTCCGCCGTGCGGAGGATACCGGTGGCGCGATTAAAGGCCACAAAATCGATGTGTATTATGAGAGTTTGAGCCGAGCCAACCAATTTGGTCGTAAGCACGGTAAAACCGTATATGTTATCGGACCGGTAAAGCCTGAAATCAACTAAAACAGGTTGTGTATGTTGAGGGCAATGCGATAGTATTAACAACATAGTTATGCCATGCTAAGAAGAGGATATCCTCTTCTTATTTTGTTTTCAAAAGCAGGGAAAGATAAATATAGCTTGCTGTGTAGCAGTGGAGGGAAATGCAAATGATCAAGGAAGTGATCGTGGTAGAGGGCCGGGATGATACGGTGGCCATTCGCCGCGCTGTTGAAGCGGATACGATAGAAACTGGCGGCTCAGCCATTAATAAAATGACGCTGCGTAAAATTGCATTGGCGCAGGAGCGGCGGGGGGTCATCATTTTAACCGATCCCGATCATGCAGGGGAGCGCATCCGTAAGATTATCGCTTCCAAGGTACCCGGCTGCAAGCAGGCCTTTATACCCGAGGCAGAAGCGACGCGCAAAGGAGATATTGGTGTGGAGAATGCCTCACCGGAAGCGATCAGACACGCTCTCGCACGGGTTCATACGACAGTAGAAGGCGCCGACCCGCTGATTGAGTGGGCGGACCTGATTGATGCTGGACTTATCACCCACCCCAATGCTGCTGCACGCCGTATGGCCTTAGGGAATGTGCTGGGTATTGGTTATTGTAACGGAAAGCAGCTACATAAACGGCTCTCTGTATTTCAGATCAGCCGCGAGGAATTTGCCGGAGCGCTGGCACAAATTGAAAGTGAAGGATTGTGATATCCGTATGACAGGAATTCAAGATATAGCAACACCGCGGCGTACAAAGGAAATTATTCAACGGCACGGTTTTTCGTTCAAAAAGAGTTTGGGACAAAATTTCCTGATTGATCAAAATATTCTCAATAAGATTGTGAATGCTGCCGGATTGGATGAGACGAAGGGCGCACTTGAGATTGGTCCTGGGATTGGCGCTTTGACTGAGAAGCTGGCGCAATCGGCCAAGGTAGTTACCGCTGTCGAGATTGACCAGCGGCTACTGCCAATTCTCGAAGAAGTGTTGGCCCCTTATGAGCATGTGAAGGTACGTCATGGAGACGTGCTGAAGCTGGATTTACGCGAGGTGTTTGCAGCTGATTTTGCAGACGTGAGTAAAGTAAGTGTCGTGGCTAATCTGCCGTATTACGTTACTACACCGATTCTGATGAGGCTACTGGAGGACAAGCTCCCTTTGGAGAATATCGTCGTTATGATCCAAAAAGAAGTGGCTGAGCGTATGGCTGCGTCTCCTGGAACGAAGGATTACGGTAGTCTGAGCATTGCAGTACAATATTACAGCGAACCTGAATTAGTCTGTATTGTACCGAATACAGTATTTATTCCCCAGCCAAATGTGGAGTCTGCAGTCATTCGGTTGCGTGTACGGGAAGCCCCTCCGGTGGAAGTGGTGGATGAGAAGCACTTCTTTGAAGTGGTTCATGCTGCTTTTGCCCAGCGTCGTAAAACGATTTCCAATAACTTAAAAAGCCGATTCTTCACCAAAGAGAACAAGGACACGCTGGAGCCGCTGTTGCAACAAGCTGGTATTGAACCCTCCCGTCGAGGAGAAACGCTAAGTATTGAGGAATTTGCGCGTCTCAGTGCTGTTCTGGTGGAAGCAGGTATATCCTAAGCTGGAACCAAACTGTGCATTCACCCATACGATATACGAGGGGTGATACAGTGTGATGAGTTTAGGAGACTTGGTCGTTCGGAAATCGTACGGCGGAGATGTCACGTTTCGCGTTGAGGACATCCAGCGGGATAAAGCGATCATTAAGGGAATAGAATTTCGGTTGCTGGCCGATTCCCCGGTGAACGATCTGGTCAGAGTGCCTGCAGACCAGATTAGCGGTAAGACTCAGCAGGCTCACATTAAGGCTGGTGAGTCTCTTAATCTGTTGCAACGGGCACGCCAGCAGCAAGCTGCTCGTAGTCAGGCAGCTCTGGTTGGGGACTGGAGTGATCCAGTCGAGTCAACGTATTTTGAAATGCCGGGAAAGGTTCTTCATCTGGATGGAGATCCCGGCTATTTGAAAAAATGTCTCAGTTTATATGAACAGCTCCGTGTTCCTGCAGAGGGACATCACGTTCATGAATCGGCAATGGCGGATACGTTGTACCGGCTGCTTCCCCGTATCCGTCCGGATATTGTAGTGATTACCGGACATGATGGCGTGCTAAAGCAGCCACAGCCTTACGATTTGTACAGCTTGAAAAGTTATAAAAATTCGCAAAATTTTGTGGCGGCAATTCAGGTAGCAAGACAATATGAACGTCATCTGGATTCGCTGACCATTGTAGCGGGGGCGTGCCAGTCCCATTTTGAGGCGCTGCTGCGTGCGGGAGCGAACTTCGCCAGCTCACCAGGGCGTATCCTGATTCACGCGCTGGACCCCGTTTACGTGGCTGCCAAGGCGGCCTTTACTTCGATCCGTGATACGGTGAATATGGGGGACCTGTTTCACCAGACAATCAGCGGCAGTCGCGGAGTGGGTGGAATTGAAACCAGAGGAAGCTATCGCATCGGCCTGCCGAAGCTTGAAAATTTGTCAACGCTTAAAGTAACGCCTTCTGCAATCTAGGATTCAAATGTGCCAATAGGATTGACTTGAACAAAAAGCCTCTGCTTTCAGAGGCTTTTTGTCATTTTTTATATAAATTATTCCTGTTCGCAAAAAATTAAATTGACAACTTATTTTTCGTGTTGTTATAATATTTAGCTCGATTTGACAATCCCTCTAAAATTCGTTATAATGGACAAGGAAAGAGGTGGTCGTTAGGCAATGGCTAAAAATACGCTGTTGGAAATCAAACGCAGTCTCGACGCACATGTAGGGCAAAAAATTTTGCTGCGGGCTAACGGCGGACGCCGTAAGACCGTCGAACGAACTGGTGTCTTGGAAGAAACGTACCCTTCTGTTTTTATCGTCAAGCTGGATCAGGAGCAACAGACGTTTAAACGTGTCTCCTACAGCTATGCTGACATCCTTACCGAGTCGGTGGAAGTCAGCGTATATGATCCCGACTCCCATACAAGTGTAGTCGAATATTTTGAAACACCTTAATTCATTTCGTGATTTATACCAGCTTTGCAGGTTTAACGACGGCTTCGTCATTTCAAATGACGGGGCCGTTTTGTATATACAGAGCAGGATGAAGCATGACATCTCTGCACATACTAAGCCGGGAATGATCTTCCTTATTCCATTGCCGAAGGAGGCGTATGTATGAGCCGAAGAAGACGGAGTGTCATGTCGGAGGAGCTAAAGTACGAGCTGGCCAAAGATCTTGGATTTTACGACACGGTCAAGGAAGAAGGCTGGGGAGGCATTAAAGCCAAGGATGCGGGCAATATGGTCAAGCGGGCCATCCAGCTTGCTGAGCAGGCTGCTTCTCGCAAATCGTAGCCATCGGTGGTGCTGATGAAAAGCGGGGATATCCGGGATTAGACCGGGTCATCTCCGCTTTTTTGAACCTCATGACTTGACACGCTGAGTCTGATATAATATGTTAAGCTGTCTTGAGGGAAAAGTTGAAGGTGGGTGAACGCCTTGAAAATATATGAAAAAGCACCGGCGAAAATCAATTTAATGCTTGATGTTCTACGTAAACGGGACGATGGTTATCACGAGGTCGAAATGATTATGACCATGGTCGATCTGTCTGACCGATTGACGATGTCTGAGTTACCGCGTGATACCATTATTATTTCAAGTCAAGCCGGGTACATACCATTGGATGAAAAGAATTTGGCTTTTCAGGCTGCGCGTCTGATCAAAGAACGTTATAACGTGTCTACGGGCGTCCACATCCATCTGGATAAGCATATCCCGGTGGCAGCAGGGTTGGCGGGTGGAAGTAGTGATGCTGCCGCAGCGCTGCGTGGACTGAACAAGCTATGGAAGCTTGGTATCTCGGATGCCGAATTAAGGGTGCTGGGTGCGGAGCTGGGCTCAGATGTACCTTTCTGTATTACAGGGGGTACAGCTTTAGCGAGTGGACGCGGAGAACTGCTCAAGCCACTTCCGAATCCGCCACAATGCTGGGTGATCCTTGCGAAGCCGCCGATTAATGTATCGACGGCTGAAGTGTACGGTCGTGTCAAAGCGGATCAGATTACGCACCACCCGTCTGCACGCCAGATGGAGCATGCGATCCGTAACGCTTCTTTTACCGATGTATGCAACGCACTGGGGAATGTACTGGAGGATGTAACACTAAAGCTGTATCCAGAGGTAGAGCATCTTAAAAACTCCATGATCCGCTTAGGAGCAGACGGTGTGCTGATGTCAGGTAGTGGACCTACGGTGTTCGGACTAGTATCGAAGGAAGCCAAAGTGCCACGGATTTACAATGGACTAAGAGGGTTTTGTAAAGATGTGTACGCAGTACGACTTTTGACCTGATTTTAGATGTTTCTTTCTTATTATAGTGGCAATTGTTGTACAAATACGTACGAAGATGATATATTTACTATTAAATATTCGGATTTCACTATATCACTTACATTCCGCCAGCAACCGGCCAGTCCGCCGGTGCTTTACTGTACGAAGCGGGCGGCAGGAGAATAGATCGCGAGGAATTGTTGTGAAAAAACTTAAAAGAAGCTCACGATTGGTGGAAATGACGCAATTTTTATTGTCACGGCCGCATACGCTGGTGCCTCTTACTCATTTTGCGGATCGCTACGGGGCAGCTAAGTCGTCCATAAGCGAGGATCTGGCCATCATCAAGGAAGTATTTGAGGATGAAGGTACTGGCGAGCTTCTGACGCTGGCGGGAGCGGCAGGGGGCGTGAAACTGATCCCGAGGCTTTCCAAGCAGCATGCGCTTGCGTTTGCGAACGACCTGTGTGCGCAACTGGAGCAGCCTGACCGCATATTACCGGGAGGATACCTGTATTTGTCCGATTTGCTGGGCCAACCTGCGATGATGAACGAAGCTGGTAAAATATTCGCGACCGCCTTTGCCAATCGTCAGATTGATGTGGTTATGACGGTGGAGACCAAGGGTATTCCACTTGCCTATGCAACCGGAGCACAGCTGAATTTGCCAGTCGTTCTCGTACGGCGTGATCATCAGGTAACAGAAGGCTCGGCTGTAAGTATTAATTATGTTTCAGGATCACAAAAGAGCCTGCATACGATGTCTTTATCCAGACGTGCGATGCGTGAGAAATCGCGTGTGCTTATCGTAGATGATTTTATGAAGGCCGGTGGCACGATTCAGGGGATGGTCGACTTGCTGGCTGAGTTTAATGCTGAGGTGGCCGGTGTAGGTGTGCTGGTAGAATCGGGCGAGGTGGAGAACGAAGAGCGCCTGCTGCACGATTATATTTCACTGGCGAATCTGACCGCAGTCGATTCTCGAAGCAAGCAAATTACGGTCAAGCTGGGCAATTATTTTGATGAGTGAACAGGGCTGTAAATTGTCACAATCCATCATAAAATACCTAAATATGTCGAAAAGAAATCTTTTCAAAAAAATTACCTGAATTTAGGATACGAATTGCCGAAAAAAAGAAGGATTTCGAACTGCTGTGTGGAATGTATACACCAAGTCCTATTTGGAAAAAGGTGGTGAAACACACATGCAGATTACGGATGTTAGACTCCGCCGAGTGAACTCAGAAGGAAGAATGAAGGCGATTGCATCCATTACGATTGATAACGAGTTCGTTGTTCATGACATCCGAGTTATCGACGGTAATAACGGGATGTTCGTAGCTATGCCAAGCAAACGAACTCCAGACGGAGAGTTTCGCGATATCGCTCACCCGATATCTTCAGGAACCCGTGAGAAGATCCAAGCTGCTGTATTGACTGAGTACGAACGTGCGGCTGTGGATGAAGAAGTTGCTATTGAAGAAGGCGCTTAATTCGCCTAAAGCAGGATTGGGGAACAAAAGAAAAAGAGAGCCACTAACTGTGGCTCTCTTTTCTTTTTGTCTGGAATGAGATATATTCTTTAGTGAGTTAACAGTCAGTTTTAAGGCAACTTGGAGCCATCCGGGCTGCCGAAGCGGCTTTTTCATAAGACAGGGACTAGGCAGCGATGCGTCCCGGGGATGAATGTCCAGCACAAGCTGGCCTGAAAAAATAGCCATTAACCAAAGGTTCGCCGTTATTTTTCAGGAGGATTGTGAAAAGTTAAGCAAAATCTGATCTGGGAATTAACGTTTTAGCCAAGGGGTAACTGTTATTTTCAGGATAGGAGGTTGGACTTGTTGGAAAGGTTGGCAGTCATTCTTGCCGCAGGGCAGGGAAAACGTATGAAATCCAAATTATATAAAGTTCTGCATCCGGTGTGCGGAAAACCGATGGTTGGGCATGTGCTCGACACGGTTCGTGAAATCGGTGTGTCCCGAAGTGTAGTCGTCGTGGGTCATGGAGCAGAGGCGGTACAGTCTTATTTGGGACCGTCGGCAGAATATGCGCTTCAGGCAGAGCAGTTGGGAACGGGCCATGCTGTTAAGCAAGCCAAGGACTTGCTCGGTCAGGAAAAAGGTACAACCATTGTCATTTGTGGGGATACTCCTTTGATCACAGCGGAGACGCTGGAAGGCTTGGTGCAATTGCACGAGAGCCGTGGGGCAGCTGCGACGATTTTGACCGCTGAGTTGGACGACCCGAAAGGATATGGACGAGTTATCCGTGATGCTTCCGGGGCCGTGCTCAAGATCGTGGAACAGAAAGATTGTTCACCTGAGGAAGATGCTGTCCGGGAGATCAATACGGGAACGTACTGCTTTGACAATGCCAAGCTGTTTGCAGCGCTGGACAAGGTAACGAACACCAATGCACAGCAGGAATATTATCTGACAGATGTCATTGGTATTTTGCATGGTGAAGGTGAACAGGTTGAGGCGTATTTGACAGATGATGTGTCTGAATCCATCGGTGTTAACGACAGAGTCGCTTTGTCGGTAGCTGAGGGTTATATGCGTGAGCGCATCGTTCGCAAGCATATGCTAAATGGTGTCACTGTCATTGATCCGTCTTCTACCTATATCGGGAGCGAGGTTGTTATTGGTTCCGATACGGTACTGTACCCGAACACATGGCTGCATGGTCAAACACAAATCGGAGAAGATTGTGTGATTGGTCCGCAGGCTGAGATTCAGAATACGATTATCCATTCAGGCGCGACGGTAAAACATTCGGTGTTGAACGAAGCGGAAGTGGGAAGCAGTACATCTGTGGGGCCGTTTGCTTATCTGCGTCCAGGCGCGAAGCTTGGCGAACATGTGAAAATTGGTGATTTTGTTGAGGTGAAAAATGCGACCATTGGAGATCATTCCAAGGTGTCTCATTTGAGCTATGTCGGTGATGCCAAGGTGGGTACAAACGTAAATATTGGCTGCGGGGCAATAACGGTCAATTATGATGGATATAATAAATCCATTACAGAAATTGAAGACGATGCCTTTATTGGCAGCAACGTGAATCTGATCGCCCCGATTAAGATTGGAAAAGGTGCTTATGTTGTAGCAGGCTCCACTGTAACACATGCTGTCCCTGATAACGATCTGGCCATTGCCAGACCACGTCAAGAGAACAAAGCCGGATATGCGGACAAAATCCGCGCACGTGCCAAAGCGAAGAAGAAAAGATCGGAATGACCTTAATCAGCAAGCTGTTGAATCTGTAATGAATGAACCAGCACGGAGGGTTTCTATTAATGACTTATTGCGATTCCAAACTCAAAATATTTACTTGTAACTCCAATCCGAAGTTAGCCCACCAGATTGCGGACTACATCGGCATCCCAATGGGGGAATCCCATACCACATCGTTTAGTGACGGTGAAATCCAGGTTAAGCTGTCGGAAAGCGTACGCGGCTGCCATGTGTATATTGTGCAGTCAACTTGTCTGCCGGTTAACGACAACTTGATGGAGTTATTGGTTATGATTGATGCACTTAAACGCGCTTCTGCCAAAAGTATCAATGTCGTTATGCCATATTACGGTTACGCTCGTCAGGATCGTAAAGCTCGTTCACGCGATCCGATTACAGCGAAACTCGTCGCTAACTTGATTGAAAAAGCGGGAGCTCACCGCGTAATCAGCATGGATTTGCATGCGATGCAGATTCAGGGATTCTTTGATATTCCAGTGGATCATATGCTGGGAGCACCAATTCTGGCCCAATATTTCCGTTCCAAGCAAATTGAGAACCCGATTGTCGTTTCACCCGATCATGGCGGGGTTGTTCGTGCGCGCAAGCTGGCGGACTTCCTGAGTGCGCCGCTCGCTATTATTGATAAGCGTCGTCCAGAGCCAAATGTCAGTGAAGTGATGAACATCATCGGGAACATTGAGGGTAAAACGGCTATTTTAATTGATGATATCATTGATACAGCCGGAACGATTGTATTAGGTGCAAATGCGCTTAAAGAAGGCGGCGTAAAAGATGTGTATGCGTGTTGTACACATGCCGTATTGTCTGGTCCTGCGATGGAAAGACTGGAGAATTCGCCATTAAAAGAGGTGGTTGTGACGGATACGATCCCGATCGTTCACCCGAATCCGACAAGCAAGCTGAAGGTATTGTCTGTGGCTCCATTAATGGGAGAAGCTATCATCCGTGTGCATGAAGAATTGTCGATCAGCAAACTGTTTGAAATCGAATAAGCGCTGGCTCATTAAAAAGGGGTTGCCTTTTCCATGTGGAAAAGGTAACCCCTATCAGCATGTCAGGCTAAAAGCCTGGGCGAGATATGAATGTGAAACGTTGACGATTGTATAGTGTGTCCTCTATTTCGACGAAATGCTCATTAAAACGCGCAACGATGCCAATCTGGATATGTACATTCCCGTCATAAACCTGGACAGGAACGGAATGTTTTAAATGATATAGAAAATGGCTGTCATATAAGAGGATATCACCTTGATTGAGCATACCGGCACGCACCTTCCTATTCATAACAGGATTTTGCAAAATTCGATTCCAGTCGCTCCAAAGTGCAATATATAGACGAACTAGACCATTTCGATCTATATATTGTTCATTGAAAGTCGCTTATTAGATTTTTGCAAAATCCTCAATACAACTATTTTACCAAAAAATCCAGACTGTGAAAGAGGGTGTCAAGGTTATGAAGTGGATTGTAGGATTGGGTAACCCCGGTCCCCAATACGAGAAAACGAGACATAATGTCGGATTTATGGCATTGGATGCTCTTGCCTCGCGTCATAACATCCAGATTAACCAAAGCAAATGCAAGGCGTTGATTGGAGAGGGCCACATTGGTGGCGTGAAAACTGTACTGATTAAGCCAATGACCTATATGAATCTATCAGGCGAGTCTCTACGTGCTTATATGGACTATTATAAGGCCGATATGGAAGATCTGGTTGTCGTGTACGATGACCTGGATACAGAAGTCGGTAAAATAAGATTGCGTTATCAAGGTAGCGCAGGCGGCCATAACGGCATTAAATCGATCATTCAACATACCGGCACGCAGTCCTTCAATCGGATTCGCATGGGCATTTCCCGCCCGGAGCCTGGACATGCTATTGTCGATTATGTTCTAGGTACCTTTCCAAAGAAGGAAAAAGAATTGCTGGCCGGAATGATCGAGGACACGTGCAACGCCTTAGAATACAGCTTGAGTCATCCGTTTGAACGGACGATGGCTGAATTCAACAAGTAAGTTTAGACGTAGGCAGACGGGCTTAAATGGAAGATTGTTGGACATACTGAAAGGTATAGAAAACTTTCAGGAGGCATATACATTACATGGTTGTTAATTATGTATGCAGACATTGTCGAACTTTCTTGGGACGAATTGATTCCGCGGCAATAACCGAAGAAAGGTTAGGCTTCCATTCCTTGACCCCTGCCGAACGTAGAGATATAATAGCGTATAATTCGGGCGGTGAAGTGACCGTCAAAGTCATTTGCGAGCATTGCAGTCAGGCACTGGAGAATAATCCAGAGCTGAGTCTGCTCGTTAATCCGCTCCAATAACAGGTATTCAACTGGTCCGATGTACCAGCTTGAGAGGTGAAGCGGCAATTCCGCTTATGGAGCCTTGGCAGCATTGCTGAGGCTTCTTTTTCGGTTTACATGTAACTATTTATAAGCATAAAGGGGTGCCTTTTTTGTTACAAGCACTTATTCAGGCTTTTACGAAGGATGCTGATTATGCATCCATTGCAGCAGGCATATCATCAGGGATGAAGGAACAACTGATATCAGGTTTATCAGGCTCTTCCCGACAGGTACTGATGGCCGCGCTTGCCGAAGATACCGGACGACCGTTAATGGTCATGACGCACAATATGTTTGCCGCTCAAAAAATAGCAGATGACTTACAGGAAGCGCTTTCCCCTGATCAGGTTTTATTGTATCCTGCCAATGAGCTGGTAGCTGCTGAAGCAGCCATATCCAGTCCAGAGACCTTATCCCAACGAATTGATGTATTGATACGCTGCGCCCAGGGTTTTCGTGGGATTGTTGTCGTGCCGTTTTCTGGTGTTCGACGTTTATTGCCAATGGCGGAAACATGGCGTGAGGCTCGTATTGAGCTGAAAGAAGGCGAAACAATTCAGCTGGAAGCGTTTTTGCTACATATGGTCGAGATGGGATACCAGCGTGTAGAGCGTGTGGAATCACGTGGAGAGATGAGCGTACGTGGAGGAATTATTGATTTTTATCCAATGACAACCCGTTGGGGCTATCGTGTGGAGCTGTTTGACGATGAAATTGATTCGATCCGTAAGTTTGATCCGCAAGATCAGCGCTCGGTGGAAAAGGTTCAGGCCGTTACTGTAACGCCGTGTAAGGAAGTTATTGCGAATAACCAGCGTATGGATCAGGCGGCAGATGCCGCTGCTATTTTGTTGGAGGAGCAGCTGGGCAAAATGACGGATCGTCAAGCTAAGCAGCATCTGAAAGAAGAGATCCATCGTGAAATTGAGTTGCTGCGAGAGCATGTGTATTTTGACGAAATCTATAAATATATCTCCCTGCTGTATCCTGAACGTAAAACCCTGGCAGATTATATGCCGGAAGATACGATTCTGATTATTGACGAACCGGCGCGTATGCTGGAAACAGCCAAGCAACTGGAACGGGATGAGTCAGAATGGAATCTGCATTTGCTTCAAAACGGTAAAACGTTACCGCAGCTAGAACTGTCAGACGACGCGGACAATCTGCTGTACAACCGGAGATTTCAGACGTTGTTCCTGTCGATTTTCCTCCGTCAGGTTCCTCATACCCAGCCGCAAAATATTTTGAACTTCATCTGCCGAGGCATGCAGGATTTCCATGGCCAAATGAATGTGCTCAAGGCGGAGATGGATCGTTGGCGCAAAGCTGGCACACAGGTTATGATGCTGGCGAGTGGAGATGAACGTCTGGACCGGATGCGCCGAGTGCTTGAGGATTATGGTATTGATGAGCCGACGATGGCTATCGGCAATCTGCAAAGCGGTTTTGAAATGCCATCTATTCACCTGGCGGTCATTACCGAGGGTGAAATGTTTTCTCAGAAGCAGCGGAAAGCTCGTAAGCAGGGCCGCCATGTGGACAATGCAGAACGAATTAAGAGCTATAGCGAGCTGAAGGTGGGCGACTACGTCGTACACCAAAATCACGGGATCGGGAAGTACATGGGGATCGGCACGCTGGAGGTTGGCGGTATCCATAAGGATTACATGCATGTCCTCTACGCGGGTGGAGATAAGCTGTCAGTGCCGATTGAACAAATTGATCTGATTCAGAAATATGTTGGCTCAGAGGACAAGGAACCCAAGATTTATAAACTGGGTGGCAATGAGTGGACACGGGTTAAAAGTAAGGTGCGCAGCTCGGTTCAGGATATTGCGGATGACTTGATCAAGCTATATGCAGAACGACAGTCGGCACCAGGGTTTGCTTTTGAAAAGGATTCACCGGAGCAACAAGAGTTTGAGGATATGTTCCCGTATGATGAGACACGTGACCAGATTCGGGCCATCGAAGAGATTAAGAAGGACATGGAGCAGAGCCGCCCGATGGATCGTTTGCTATGCGGTGATGTAGGTTACGGCAAAACTGAAGTTGCGATTCGTGCTGCTTTTAAGTCTGCTATTGAAGGCAAACAAGTAGCGGTGCTGGTACCGACGACGATTTTGGCACAGCAACACTATGAGACGTTCCGTGAACGTTTTTCAGGGTATCCGTTCAATATTCAGGTATTGAGCCGTTTCCGCTCGCGCAAAGAGCAGAATGAAACGATTAAAGGGGTCCGGCAAGGCACGGTCGATATTGTCATTGGTACCCATCGTCTGTTGTCGCAGGATCTGGTGTTTAAGGACCTTGGAATGCTGATTGTCGATGAGGAACAGCGATTTGGCGTAACCCACAAGGAAAAGCTGAAGAAGCTGAAAACGAACGTAGATGTGCTGACGTTAACGGCAACACCTATTCCGCGTACGTTGCATATGTCCATGCTGGGTGTACGTGACTTGTCAGTCATTGAGACGCCACCGGAAAACCGTTTTCCAGTGCAAACGTATGTGGTTGAGCATAGCCAGACTCTAGTCCGTGAGGCCATTGAACGCGAGATGGCACGCGGAGGGCAGGTGTACTATCTGTATAATCGTGTGCAGGGCATTCAGGAGATGGCTGCAGAGATCAATGCGCTCGTACCGGAGGCCAAGGTGGGCGTGGGTCACGGACAAATGTCCGAAACCGAACTGGAGAAAACTATTTTGGATTTCCTGGATGGCGAATATGATGTGCTGGTCAGCACCAGCATTATTGAAACCGGCGTGGATATTCCAAATGTAAATACACTCATTGTGCATGATGCCGATAAAATGGGGCTATCCCAGCTTTATCAGCTGCGTGGGCGTGTAGGTCGTTCCAATCGGATTGCCTATGCTTATTTCACGTACCAGCGGGATAAGGTGCTCACGGAAGTGGCGGAGAAGCGCCTTCAGTCGATTAAAGAATTTACGGAGCTGGGCTCCGGCTTCAAGATTGCAATGCGCGATTTGTCCATCCGCGGCGCGGGTAACTTGCTTGGCGCTGAGCAGCATGGATTCATCGCATCCGTCGGCTTTGATCTTTACTCGCAGATGCTGGCTGAGGAAATTAATAAACGTAAAGTCAGCGTACTTGGAGAAGAGGATCAGTCCAATCGGAATTGGAGTACGTCGATTGATTTAGGCGTCGATGCTTACCTGCCGGGTGACTATATTTATGACAGCATCCAGAAAATTGAGATTTATAAAAAGGTTGCAGCGGTCAGTACCTTTGACGAGGCTTCTGAACTGGAGGATGAACTGGTCGACCGATTTGGCGATCTGCCAGAGGCTGTGCGTCATTTGCTAGCCGTGGCTCGCCTCAAGGTATATGGACGCATGTATGGCATCGAGTCCATAGTGCAACGGGATGACAATATCGTGTTGAAATTCCATGAAGGGCGTCAGCAGGCGGTACAGACCGCCAAACTTGCCGAGATTGGCAATCGCTTTGAAAGACGTGTACAATTTGAACAGGGCACATCTATGAGCGCACGCATAAAGGGCAAAGGTCTAAATGATCCACAGTTGCTAGAACTGCTGGAACAATTTTTGAGTGCATTGAAAGAAGCATTCACATTGAAGGAGGAACTGCAAAATGCCACAACTAAATAAAAGAAAACCTTGGAGAATGCTCTCCTTGGGAATGGCAGCGCTGCTAGCTATATCGGTTCTGGCAGCATGTACGAAGCAACCGGATGAGAACAAGGTCAAGGATGAACCGAAGGACAACAGCAAGGTTGTCGTGACCTATAAGGGTGGAACGATTACCGAAAATGAGTTCAACCAAGAAATCAGTATGATGAAATTCCTGTACCCAGAGTATGAGGCTGCGTTAGCTTCGGATCAGGTACGAGAGCAAATTGTAAAGCAGGAAGTGGTGTACAAGCTTCTGGCGGCTAAAGCGGACGACAAAGCCAAGGAGCAGGGTGCCAAAGAAGGGAACGAACAACTGGAGCAGTATAAAAAGTCAGTCGGAGAAGATAAGTTCAAGACATTTCTGAGTGATAAGAAACTGACTGAACAAGGTGTGAAAGATTACTTCACGCGTGTAATGACGGTAATCAACAGCGAAACTAACAAAGTAACAGATGATCAGCTAAAACAGGAATTTGAGAAAAATAAAGATCAATTCACGACAGCAACCGTGCGTCATGTATTGATTAACTTCCAAGATCCTAAAACAAAGAAAGAGCGCAAAAAAGAGGATGCCCTCAAGCTGGCGAAAGAAGTGAAGGCGAAGCTGGACGGAGGAGCGGATTTTGCGACGATTGCCAAGAAATATTCAGAAGACCCAGGTTCTGCGTCTAACGGAGGTCTGTATGAGAATGCATCCGTAGCGCAATGGGTACCTGCCTTTAAAGAGGCCGCTGAGACCCAACCGATTAACAAAATCGGTGAGCCGGTGGAAACGGAATACGGATATCACGTGATCAAAGTGGAGTCCCGCAATGAGCCAACGTTTGATAAATTGAAAGACAACGAAAAGGCTGCCCTGAAAAATAAATTGGCCGGGGAAAGTATCCAAAACTTTACCGAAAATGATTTGACGAAACTTGATTTGAAAATCAATCTGCCGAAGGTACCAGCTACGCAAGAGAAAAGCGGTGCAACTTCTGGTGCCGGTAGCACAACTACACCGGGCGCAACAACAAACGGTACGGGCGATGCCAAGGCAGGAACAGCCAAAGATGGAGCTACAAACGAAGGTAAATAACTGAACATGCATAAGGAATTGGGAACAGATGAATACTATGGTCAGATATCACCATAAACACCATGACCGTGACGTTCTTCGTGACCGCTTCTGGGGGAGTGGAAGCGTCTTTCGATACCGTCAGTAGTTTACTAAATTCTTCTTGAGAAAGTGGGGCAACATGTGAAATGAAAGCTACTGGTATAGTTCGCCGTATTGATGACCTTGGGCGGGTAGTTATTCCAAAGGAAATTCGCCGCACCTTGAGAATTCGTGAAGGAGATCCGCTTGAGATTTTTGTGGATCGTGACGGAGAAGTCATTTTGAAAAAGTATTCACCTATTGGTGAACTTGGTGATTTCGCCAAAGAATATGCTGAGTCCCTGTTTGAAAGCACGGGCCATATTACAATGATTACCGATCGGGACACCATTATTACGGTGGCTGGAGGCTCTAAAAAAGAGTTTCTGGACAAGCCAATCGGTAGCATTATCGAAGGTAGTATGGATAATCGCAAAACTGTGCTGGAGACAGCCAGCGGCTCTTATGAGCTAACGCGAGACCACGAAGAAACACTCTCGTCCTTTGTGGCGGCTCCCATTGTTTCCGGTGGTGATCCCATTGGTTCCGTTGTATTGTTGAACAAGGACGAAAATGTAAAAATGTCCGAAATGGAGGTCAAAATGGCTGAAACAGCCGCTGGCTTCCTGGGCAAACAAATGGAACAGTAACATCCCGTTTCACCCCTGTATGACGTACAGAATGGCGAAAGCCGTCCTACGTTGCACAGGGTTTTTTTTCTTTCCGTGAGAAGAGGCGGTATAATAGGACTCGGGTAAGATGCATATTTCAGGTGGGAGTGGAGACGGAGAATGCAGGAAAATCGCGCCGCTTCGCGGCTGCTACGAGGTGCTGTCATTTTGACACTGGCAGCGGTAGCGAGCAAGCTGATCGGCACAGTGCAAAAAATCCCGCTGCAGAATATCGGCGGCGACGGCGTGTTTGGCATTTATAATACGGTTTATCCTTTTTATACGCTGTTCATTACCATTGCAGCTGCTGGATTTCCGGCTGCAATATCCAAATTTGTAGCTGAGTTTGAGGCAGTGGGAAACCGAGCAGCGGGGCAACGTGTTGCTCGGTTATCTTCGCTTGTCTTGGGTGTCTTCGGGTTAATCCTGGGCGTGCTGATGTATACGTGTGCGCCGCTCATTGGTCAATGGATCGACAATGCTCACGTCATTCCGTCGGTGAGGGCGGCGGCGTTTGCCTTTTTGTTCGTGCCGGTTATGGCGGGACTGAGAGGATATTTTCAAGGTTTGCAAAATATGCTTCCGACTGCTGTTTCCCAAGTGACGGAGCAGGCGATAAGGGTAAGCGTGATGATTATACTGTTGCTGCTCATGCTGTCACAAGGAGCGGGAGCAGATATGATTGCTGCCGGAGCCGTGTTTGGTTCAGCAGCAGGTGGAGCAGCGGGCTTGGTCGTCATGTTGCTATATTGGCGAAATCACAGGAAGAGGCTTAGAAGGCAAGGGACGGTCATGGCGACAGTGCAAGCACAAGCTGGAGAGCTACACCCAGCGGAAAGCAATGGTGCCTTGTTAAAGGCGATACTGCGTTATGCCCTGCCTGTTTGCCTTGGAGCGCTAGCCGTTCCGTTAATTAGCCTGGTAGACACATTTACTGTACCTCGCTTGTTAAAGCAGGAGGGATTGGAGGATACTGCGGTTATGGTGGCCTTTGGCGTGTATAACCGAGGTCTGCCGCTGGTACAGCTAGTCATGATGTTTGCCACCACCCTGTCGGCATTATTCATTCCATCGCTGGCTGAGGCCCGGGTAACCGGCGGTACGGAACTGGCACGTCGCCAGTGCGAGCAATCGCTGCGCTGGTTTTGGCTACTGGGACTGGCCGCTGCGACAGGCTTGATCGTGCTGGCTGTGCCCGTCAATGTGATGCTGTATGCGGACGACACCGGCAGCGGGGTCATGCGCTGGATGGCGCTAACCGCCGTTGGCGGCACGCTCAGCATCATCTCGGCTGCGCTGCTGCAAGGGCTTGGCGCGGTTCGCGCGCCGGCTCTGGCGATGCTCGCGGCCGCAGCAGCCAAGGCGCTGCTAAACTGGCTACTCGTGCCGCATCTAGGCACGGCTGGAGCCGCCATTGCGGGGGCTGTCGCCTATCTGCTGGCGGCAGTGATCAACATCGTGCTGCTGGCTCGCTTGGTAGGCCTGCGCGCGAGCTGGTCCGCCAGCGTGCTCAAGCCGGCGGCGCTGCTTATCGCCCTGGCTGGTGCGGCCGGGGCAGCGATGTGGGGCACCAGCGCTGTGCTGGGTGCCTTGGGGTGGGCTGCCGAAGGTCGTGCCACGGCAGCCGTGGAGAGCCTGCTGGGTGTAGCCGCAGGCGCCGCAGTGTTCGTGATCGGCCTCGCACGCTTGAGGCTGATCACGGAAGCCGAGCTTGTGGCGGTGCCCAAGCTCGGACGCCCGCTGGCAGCCGTGCTGCGCAGGCTACGTGTACTGGCTTAGCCAGGCATACGGCTTACGGCGTGAATCGGCACAGCCATTTTATGAGCCTATACCACTTTGTGGTATAGTAATGCCAAAGCAAAGGAAGCGGAGGCGGGGTTAGGCCGTGTATTTTTTCGAGCATGAGCCTTGTTTCTGCGAAACGGAGGATGGGATATGAGCGTAACATTAACGGTCGTAGGTTTGGGCTCGGGGGATCCGGATCAGCTTACGATAGGGATATTGAACAAAATGCGAGGCGCTTCAGCGCTGTATCTGCGGACCAAGGAGCATCCTGCGGTTCAAGTGCTGAATGAGTTTGAGGTGGCTTTTGAGTCGTTTGACGAGGTATATGAGACAAAAGAGTCTTTCCCAGAGGTATACGAGGAAATTACCAGCCAATTGATTACGACGGCTGCTAAGGCGGCAGACGGAAGTGAAATCGTCTATGCGGTTCCTGGTCACCCTATGGTGGCAGAAGCAGCGGTGCAGTTGCTTAAGGAGCGTTGTCCTGCGCAAGGGATTGAACTGAATATTCTGGGCGGCGAAAGTTTCCTGGATGAAGCTTTTGTGCGTCTTGGTTTTGATCCGATTGAGGGTTTTCAGCTGCTGGACGCAGGAACACTGGATGCCAGCTGGCTCCAGCCTCAGCTGCATACGCTGATCGGACAGGTGTATGACACCTTTACGGCTTCTGATGTGAAGCTGTGCCTGATGGAGCGGTATCCTGACGATTATGAGGTATATGTCGGTCACGCTCTTGGGGTAGAAGGGGAGGAAGCGGTGCACAAGGTACCGCTGTACGAGCTGGATCGAGTAGAGGGCTACGGGAACCTATCCTTGGTATACGTACCTCGCAGTGAAGATGAAGCGCTGAAACGGCGTTCTTTTGACCGTTTACACGAGATTGTCGATATTTTGCGCAGTCCGGAAGGCTGTCCTTGGGATCGTGAACAGACACATCAGTCGATTCGCAAAAATCTGATCGAAGAAACGTATGAAGTCATCGAAACGATAGATGAGGACGACCCTGAGCATATGAAGGAAGAGCTGGGCGATCTGTTGTTGCAAATTTTGCTGCATGCCCAAATGGAAGAGGAAGTCGGAACCTTCAATGTGTATGATGTAATTCAGGGGCTGAATGATAAGCTTATTTTCCGTCATCCGCATGTGTTCGGTGATAATCAAGCGAATGATGCGGAAGAGGCGCTGCAAAACTGGGAGCAGATGAAGGCTGAGGAAAAACGGCTTAAAGGCACGACGGCAGCATATCCTTCTGTACTGGACGGGGTTCCGCGTGATCTGCCTGCTCTTATGAAATCGTACAAGCTCCAGAAGAAAGCAGCTAAAGTAGGCTTTAACTGGGATAGCATTGAGGGCGTATTCGATAAATTGGACGAAGAAGTGGCTGAGCTGAAGGAAGCGGTTCGTGAAGGGCATGCTGTGGAAGCCCAGTTGCTGGAGTTAGGCGATGTGTTATTTGTTGCCGTGAATGCAGCCCGGTTTATGGGAGTAGACCCGGAAGAGGCATTGTCGGCTACCAATCGCAAATTTGTCGACCGTTTCCAGTATATTGAGCAGAAATTACGCGAGCAGGGGCGTCGTCCCGAAGAAAGCAGCGTAGATGAAATGGAGACTTACTGGCAGGAAGCGAAAAAGCTCCTTGGTAAAGCGTGATTCCACATATTCGCTTTTGGCTGCACAGAACAGTAAAATGAGACATATGCAGGGTTGAAAGAAGGCCCAGTTTGAGAGGACTTGCCAATGGGCAGAGTTTTGTAGTAGGATGTTGGCTTGACTGGGGTCGAATAAAAAAACGCCTGTCATTGCAGGATTTTTACGGACAAGCCAGAATAACTTGTAGTAATTCTGAAAATAACTGTAGCTTATAGTTAAGCGTGTTACAGTGACATTCAGAAGGGCTTCGGCCACAGTTGGACCTCACGTCTGCTCCATCAATGGACATGTAGCGTGATGATTATTTTTTGACATTTGGGAGGCTTTTATCTTATGAACAAGACAGATCTGATCAACAATATTTCCAGCAAAAGCGGTTTGAGCAAACGTGACGTTGAAGCTGTATTGAATGGCGTTCTTGGTGAAATTACAGATGCACTCGCTAGCGGTGACAAAGTGCAACTGATCGGCTTTGGTACTTTCGAAACACGCAAGCGTTCCAGCCGTACAGGCCGCAATCCACAAACCGGTAACACGATTGAAATTCCAGAATCGACCGTTCCTGCTTTTAAAGCCGGTAATAAGCTTAAAGAAGCCGTTAACTAATGCGTCTTGATAAATTCTTGAAAGTCTCGCGGCTGATTAAGCGGCGTACGGTAGCCAAGGACGTCTCCGAACAAGGGAGAGTGCTGGTGAACGGACGCGAAGCCAAGCCGAGCAGTGCGGTCAAAGTAGGCGATGAAATTACCGTCCAGTTTGGCCAGAAGCTGGTGACCGTGCGAGTGGAACGGCTCGCCGACACTACACGCAAGGACGAGGCTGCAAGTATGTACACGTTGGTAAAGGAAGAGCCTATTGCCAGGGACAATGGTTTAAACTGGTAAGCAGACATCTGATTTTCTCACAACTGTACATGAAAGCATTCCTTCATTATTTTATGAAGGAGTGCTTTTTTTCTTTAGATGACGAGTTTTCGTCCATCATATGCTGATTAACAGCAAAAGCGGTTCTAAATCATACGGCCCCCTTCATAAGCTAAGAACAGAAGGAGGGGTACATGCCATGATTGAACAAGGGAAGTCAAAGCACCATGATCTGCGCATGCAAAGCCGCAAGCAACTCGATATTTCAGGCGTCAGCAATGTGGAGAGCTTTGACAGTGAAGAATTTTTGCTTCAGACCGAGCTGGGCCATCTCACCATTCGCGGACAACATTTACATATCAAAAACCTCAGCCTAGAAGAGGGACTGTTGTCCATTGAAGGTCTGATTACTTCCCTCGTCTACCTGGAGCCCGGGGCCCCGGCTAAAAACGGAAAAAGCCTATTCGGCAAGATCTTCAAATGAACCCTTACACGCAATGGCTGACGTTAACGTGGATGCTGGTGTCGGGCATAGCCATGGGAGTGGTGTTTGACAGCTACCGGGTGCTGTCCATCCGCTTTCATTTTGCCCGCTGGAGCGTTCATATATTGGACGTGCTGTACTGGGTGGCCTCGGCTTTGTTTATTTTCCGTGTGCTATACGCGAGTAATCGCGGTGAGCTGCGGTTTTATGTCTTTTTAGGACTACTTTTGGGGGTTTGGCTCTATTTTTGGGCCTTTAGTGTTACAACCCAACGTTTTGTGGTAATGTTATTAGAGATAGTTCGCAGACTGACGTTGATCGTGAACAGCATACTGCGCATCCTGATTGTTCTTCCGGTGTTAGCGCTGTATCGGCTGTTACGCAAGCTAGTCGGATGGACATGGGCACTTATTGTGTTCCTGGGAAGGATGCTGATATACATCCTGATGCCGGTTTGGAAGCCGATCCTATGGCTGATCGGTCCACTTAAAGCGCGCTGGAGGACTCCAGAGTCGCTCGTAAAGCTGGGTATCAGACTGAAAAACACAGCGAAAAGATGGTTTGGAAGGAGGTAGTATCATGCGTAATTCGTCTGTAGATCGCCATTCATCTTCTACGTCCAAGTCCAACGCGGGCGGGCGCAGGCGAATCATGATTTGGTTGCTATCGCTTGCCGCCTTTGGTAGTTGGGCAATTTTTACCTTTTTTTCTCAAGGCATGATTATGGCCGATCGAAATGAACAGCTCATCCAGAAGGAAAAGCAGAAGCAAGCTGCTACACAAACGGAACAACAGCTTCAAACCGAAGTGAATCGTCTCAAGGACCCTGAGTACATTGGCGAGATTGCCAGAAGCAAGTACGGTCTTTACAAACCGGAAGAGACGCCAATCATCGGAGATCAGAAATAGGAACATTATCGGGCCAATGCTTAGTTGACCTTGGTTCCGCCATTTTGTATAATCAAATCACCACAGCGGGATTTTTTTGCAAAAAAATCGGTTGTATATTTTAAGGGAGGATCATTTTATTCTATGGCAATTGAAGTGGGCACCAAGTTAGAGGGCAAAGTGACAGGCATCACGCATTTTGGAGCATTTGTGGATTTGTCTGGAGGTGTCACGGGTCTCGTTCACATCTCGGAAATCGCCGATAACTATGTTAAGGATGTTAACGACCACCTGAAGATTAATGATGTCGTGACGGTGAAAGTCATTAATGTTGACAAAGATGGCAAAATCGGACTTTCCATTAAGCAAACGATTGACAAGCCGGCAAGTGAAGCCCGTCCCCCAAGAGCTCCAAGACCGGAGCGTACGGGAGGACCAGGCGGAGGCGACCGTTTCGGCGGTGGAGGTTCAGGTCCAAGTCAAGGACGCGGTGGTGGTGGCGGTGGTTTCAACCGCGATCGTGGAGGCCGTTCTTTCAAGCCTGCACCGGGTAAACCTTCATTTGAGGATAAAATGTCACGCTTCCTGAAAGATAGTGAGGAACGCATTTCGTCGCTGAAAAAGAACACCGAAGGTAAACGCGGAGGACGCGGCGCGAAGCGTGTTTAATTCACTTTGACAACCGTATCAACCATACACGGAAAACCGTACAGTCGAAAGACTGCTACGGTTTTTTTGCGTTCTACCGACAATAGATGCGACACGCAATGGCTGTGGGCGATAAATCCGGTTATCGTTATACATGTATTTTATGAGATTCGCAATTTTGATGAAGACGAGGAAGCATTCGTGCTGGAAAGCGAATGTTTTTTTTGTCGTGAGGACATAATCGTCCGACAAACTCCAACGGTTTTCCGTCTATCTTCTGTGCAAATCGCTAGTCTTGGTCATAGTGATGGACGACATAGAGAGGTCAAGCAAGGAGTTAAGAGACGCAACTTCCATCTGCTTCCATACGGGCGTAGCTTGATGTTCAAGGTGATGCTCTGTCCTTTCGCGCAGAACGTTTTTTTGTCGGAAATTTCTTGGAATAAGACGTGAGGTTCTGACAAACTTTCTCAATCATTCCGGTTTAAGATGGGAACATCAAATTGATGAATGGGGTGCCTGACGCATGATGGAGAAATGGAACGTGGTACATTTTCCGGGGTTAAAATCTAGAAAGTCCAAATCCAAAGAGCGTACGGAAGGTTGGTCTTCCAGACTCAGAAAACGGCTGGATTCACATAAAGTGGTGCAATGGGTAACAGCGCAAAGATGGATGCTGCTATTGTCGGCTATGGGAGTTCTACTGGGACGCGCCACTATTTTGGACGAGCTTTCTCCTTTTGCCCTCGCTTATTTTGCGGTCATAACGTTCCTTCGGCGTGACCTGATGCTGCCTGTAGCTGTATCCGTTGTGTTAGGCAGCCTGTTAGCTCCTTACCCATCGTTATTTATGATTGGTGGTGAGCTACTGGTATTTTATTTCCTGTATCGCGGGTTACGAACCTTCGATCGTCTGGAACTATCCTATGCTCCGCTTATGGTTTTCTTGTCTGTGTTTATGGTCAATTTATTTAACGCCGTGATGGCTCCAACTTTCACATGGTATGAACTTATCATTGTGGGAACGGATGCGGTTCTCAGCTTTATGCTTACGCTGGTATTTACACAGGCCATACCGTTGTTTACTTACCGCAAGAAGACAAGCCAGCTCAAAAATGAGGAAATTTTATGTCTTATTATATTATTAGCCTCTGTGATGACGGGAGCAGTAGGATGGACTGTTCATTCATTGTCTGTCGATCATGTATTGTCGCGATATTTGGTCTTGGTGTTTGCTTTGGTGGGAGGTGCTTCGCTGGGTGCATCGGTCGGTGTAATTACCGGTTTAATTTTAAGCTTGGCCAATATGTCTGCAATTGTGCAGATGAGTTTACTCGCTTTTGCAGGTTTGCTGGCAGGGATGCTGCGTGAAGGGAAAAAAGGTGCTGTTGCGCTTGGGATGCTGCTAGGCTCCTCCATTCTGACGATCTATTTGGATGGGACCGGGGACGTGCTGACGTCAACCTGGGAGAGCTGTGCGGCGATTCTATTATTTTTAATGACCCCAAAAAGTTTCTTTAAAGCGGTTTCTACCTATGTTCCCGGTACGCAGGACCATGCTAAATCTCAGCATGAATATGCCAAAAGGGTTCGCGATCTCACCGCAGAGCGGGTAACGAAGTTTTCCCGTGTATTCAGTCAGTTATCCCGCAGCTTTCACCAGATATCTGCGAGTGAGAGTACGAAGTCGGACGGAGAAATCGAACATTTTATGAATGCGGTGGCCGAAGGGACATGTGCCTCCTGCTTCAAGTGTGAGCAGTGCTGGGACGGCAAGTTTATGCAAACCCATCAGTATATGACGGAAATGATGAGCGCCATTGAGGATAACCCGGATTTGGAGCCGGAGCAGATACCCCCGCAATGGAGCAAGGCATGTGCTAAAACGGGCGCTGTCCTGCAAGTGATGAAGCAGCAGTATAGCCTCTACCAACATAATATGCAGTGGAAGCGCCAAGTATACGATAGTCGTCAGCTTGTTGCTGACCAGCTATCGGGTGTATCACAAATTATGGAGGATTTAGCGCGAGAAATTCAGCGGGAAGGGCAGACCATGCATCGGCAGGAGGAGCAAATACGAGAGGCTCTTGATAGACTGGGATTGTCCATCCAATCTATTGAGATTATTAACCTGGATGCAGGTCAGGTAGAAATAGAGATTGTCCATGCCTATACAAGGGGATTTGATGAATGTCGGAAAATCATTGCTCCACTGCTGTCGGACATACTGGACGAGCATATAGCTGTGATGCGCGAAACGGAGGCAGATCGCCGCCAAGGCTTAGCTACAGTCATGTTCGGTTCTGCTAAAACGTATGAGATTGCTACAGGGGTAGCTAGCGCCGCCAAAGGAGGCGATTTTTTCTCAGGAGATAGCTACAGCATGATGGAGCTAGGGAACGGGACTTTTGCAGTCTCGTTAAGCGATGGTATGGGGAACGGAGAGCGCGCGCAGCAAGAGAGCAGTGCAGCACTTAACATTTTAGAGGAATTACTGCAATCGGGTATGGACGAAAAATTGGCGATCAAGTCGGTTAACTCTGTCCTGATGCTGCGATCACCTGAGGAAATGTATGCTACGGTCGATATGGCGCTGATTGATCAGTATACGGCCCAGACAACCTTTATGAAAATTGGGTCTACGCCAAGCTTTATTAAAAGAGGAGAGGAGGTCATTCCCGTATCTGCCAGCAATTTGCCGATTGGCATTATACAGGATATTGAAATTGATTTGGTATCCCTGCAGCTCCAGCCGGGTGATATTCTCATTATGATTACAGACGGTATATACGACTCACCGGGGTACGCGGTTAATAAGGAAATATGGATGAAACGCATGATTCAGGAGATTGAAAGCGAAGATCCTCAGCAGTTGGCCGACTGTTTGCTAGAACGGGTTATTCGATACCAACAAAATCAAATCTATGACGATATGACAGTAGTCGTTAGTAAAATAGATCACTTCCGCCCAGAATGGGCAACTCTCCATGTACCTGGCATGAGGTGGTTGGAACGTCCACGGACGGTGAGCTAATCCGACATTGCCCGGGAAATTCCTTATTCGCTTTTTAAAAATCCGCATCCTTCGTTTGAATCGTTCCGGATTAGGCAAAGATAGAATCTATCGGAATAGATTAAGAGGAAGCGGAGGCCAAAAAACGATGAAGCAAATTTTGATCATAACAGACGGGTGCTCAAATGTAGGTGTTAGTCCAGTCATGGCGGCTGCCCAAGCTCTACGGGAAGGTATTACAGTGAATGTCGCCGGAGTCATAGATTATGGAACTATTGGCGAGCTTGGCAGCGCGGAGATTCAAGAAATTGCTAAAGCAGGGGGAGGGTTTAGCCAAATCGTTGGGACGAAGCAGTTGGCACAGACCATGCAGATGATGACGCGCAAAACGGTGGTTCAAACCATTCAGCAGGCGGTTAATAGAGAGTTAACGCACATTTTGGGCGAGGGTGGCGCCAAACATATCGGTGAACTTCCTCCGGCAAAACGAGCCCAAGTAGTTGAGGTGATGGACGAGCTGACAGAAACAAGCACCCTGGAGATTGCCTTGCTCATTGATGCAAGTGCGAGCATGAAGCCCAAGCTGCCTGCTGTAGAGGACAGCATTCGCGATTTGCTGCTCAGCTTGCAGTCGAGAAGCGGACACAGCCGTCTATCGGTATTTCATTTTCCGGGCGGCAAAATGGGAGAAGACGCAGTCATGGATATCGGTTGGACCTCTGAGCTTAACCAGATCAAATCGATATTTGGACGCTTGCGGATGAAAGGGGCGACGCCGACAGGTCCTGCCATTTTACAAGTGATTGATTATTACCGATATGTTACACTAGGGGAACAGAAAGATCTGGAAGAATCCTATGGCAAAGGAGAAGGGATGCTCGGTGACTACGTCGTCTGATCCCGTTCTTGCACCCGGAACGGTCATCAAGGGCAAGTGGAAGCGGAGCAGCTATGTCATCCAGCGCTTGCTGGGCCGGGGAGCGAACGGAACTGTATATTTGGTAAAAGAAGCACAGGCCGATCGGCAATTTGCTCTGAAAATGGGGAAGAACACGCTTGATCTGCAATCGGAGATTAATGTGCTGACCACATTGCAGTCTCAGGGCACTCAGGCCGCCCTCCAGCGAAATGGAAATCCTTCCTTTTTGTTTGAGGTGGATGATGTAGTGTTACGCAGCGGAGAGATACCCTTTTATGTTATGCGGTACGTTAAGGGTGATCCACTTCATCGCTTTGTGGCAGCCAAAGGGCCGGAATGGTATGGCGTGGCTGGAACCGGTATACTGAATCGTCTGGCGGATCTCCATCAGGCAGGGTGGGTGTTTGGCGACCTGAAGCCGCAGAATATTTTGGTCAATGCCTATGGAGAGGCTGAATTAATTGACTACGGTGGGGTGTCTCTTGCTGGCCGGAGTGTTAAACAATTTACAGAATGGTATGACAGGGGATTTTGGAATGCTGGCAGCCGAAATGCCGATTCCCAGTATGACCTGTTTGCCTTCGCTCTTCTAACGATTCATATATTGGAGAGCGAATCGTTAAAGGCGGCTGCCAGCAGGCTGCCACAGTTGCGTAATACGGCAGAATTGACGGTCATCATTCGCCGCAGCCGTGTATTACGCCCCTATGCCGAATGGCTACTGGGTGCAGTGCGTGGAGAATATTCCGATACTCGTGCAGCGGCCCGATCTTGGTCACGTTTGGCTTCCGCACATGTCAGGCAATCGTCGGTCAAAAGAGGGAATCCACGCTGGCTGGGATATGCTTTCACGGTATCGCTTTTGCTGCTTGCCGGAGCGCTCTGGATTGCGTTAAGGTAGCAGCATGACTTACATAAGATAACAGATGATCATCATTTTTACGGTAGGGAGAAAAGAGGGTCGGGAATGGGAACAACAAAACCGACCGGTGTTGTACAGGAAGTGCTCGCCTTGGCGCGAGATCATTCACTGTGGAGCCCCGGAGACCGCATTGTGGTTGCTGTATCCGGTGGGCCGGATTCGGTGGCCCTTTTGCACATTTTACATGAAATATCCGTTATACATATGCCTTTACAACTCGTCTGCGCTCACGTTCATCATGGATTCAGACCAGAGGAATCGGATGCGGAGGCTGAAGTGGTACGCAATATTGCCCGAAAGCTTGAACTTCCATTTGAAATGAATCGGGTCGATGTACCCGCTTATATGAAGGAGAGTGGTAAGGGACCACAGGAAGCAGCACGCGAGCTGCGCTACAGCTTTTTACATGATATGGCTACAAAGTGGGAAGCACAGCATATTGCAATGGCTCACCACGGCGACGATCAAGCCGAAACAGTTCTTTTGCACTTGCTGCGTGGTAGCGGCCCAGCAGGTTTGGCGGGTATGCGTTTGGCACGCAATGAAAAAAATGTGCAACTCATTCGCCCGCTGCTACGTATGTACAAGGCTGACCTGATTGAGTTTTGTAACTTGTATGGTCTTTCCTACGTGATAGACAGCACTAATTTATCGTCCAAATACCGCCGTAACGCCATCCGCATGGATGTGCTTCCTTTTTTGGGGCAATATAATGAGCGACTGACACCATCCCTGAACCGGCTGGCCGAAACGATGGCTGACGAAAATGACTTTATGGAGGCATCTACGCTGTCAGCATACGAGAAAATGGTGAGCTTGGATAATGGCAGGTACATGTTTCCCATCGCTTCATACCGTAAGCTACCCGTTGCTTTACAACGGAGGTTGATTAAACTAATATTAAATTATCTGCCTTCGGACAGTGAAAATTTTGATTTTCGTAAAATTGAGACCGTTCGACTAAGACTTCTCCAAGAGGCATCGTCTACATGGAGTTTGGATTTGGGAGGCGGTGCGGTTGGAGTCCGCGAATATGACCAAGCGGTTTTGTTTGACCGTACGCAAGTCGTTATGGGCGAATGGTGCTATGGACTAAGTGTATTGCCTATTTCCGGTGAGCTAGAGTTGCCTGAAGCGGGTGGTATACTCCGGTGGCGAAGGGCTTCCTATTTGGATGGGGATCATCCGGCCAATAAGGAGGAAGCGTGGTTCGACGCAGATCAATTGAGTCTGCCTTTGACTGTACGCTCGCGATTACCTGGAGATACCATGTATGTAATGGGATTAAACGGAAGAAAAAAGGTTAAAGATATTTTTATTAATGAAAAAATACCTCCTTCAATGCGTTCCGTTATTCCCATCGTCTGCGACCACTCTGGAGCTATTCTCTGGATTCCGGGCGTACGACGTTCTGTACATGCCGCGGTGCAAGAGCACACGTCTTCGGTTATATATATGTCATGGCAAAGACGAGAGAGTCCGGGGCACCGGTAATTGCACAGGAACGGCTTTCATAGTATAAACTTAGGAGGTTTACACCGTTGCAAAATGATATTCAGGAAATATTGATCAGCGAAGAAGAAATTCAGAGTAAAATTAAGGAATTGGGTGCACAGCTCAGCGTAAAATATGAAGGGAAAAATCCATTGGTGATTTGCGTACTGAAAGGTGCGTTTATCTTTATGGCTGATTTGGTTAAATCCATTACAGTGCCATTGGAGCTTGATTTCATGGCTGTATCAAGTTATGGAGCGTCCACAAAATCCTCAGGTATCATCAAAATCATTAAGGATTTGGACGCATCTGTGGAAGGACGCGACGTTCTGATTGTCGAAGATATTATCGACAGCGGCCTGACGCTGACACATTTGATTGAACTGCTCAAGAATCGTAATGCCAATTCGGTATGTGTCGTAACCTTGTTCGACAAGCCTGCACGCCGGACGGTTAATCTTGAAGCAGATTATACTGGATTTACGCTTCCAGATGCGTTTGTTGTCGGCTATGGTCTGGACTATGCCGAGCACTACCGGAACCTCCCATACATAGGGATTTTGAAGCCGGAAATCTATACCAGCTAATCTCAGCCTCCAGTCCTAGGACTAAATAAGGCCCTTTGTTGAGAAGGACTTACAGGCTATGGTAAAATAACTTAAGTGTCTCGAGAGGAGGTAGGGGATGAATCGGTTCATCCGGAATTCTGGTTTTTATTTGATTCTTTTTTTAGTTGTGGTGGGTATCGTTCAGTTTGTTAGTAACAGTAACGAAGCCTCCGATCTCCCTAGATATGACCAATTACGGCAAGAGGTTAAAGCTAATAACATCTCTAAAGTAACGGTCCAATTTGACGGTTACGCCTATCTTGTAACCGGTGCATATAAGAAGCAGCCGGCTAATGCTAAATCGACCAATTTTTCCGTATATGTTCCACCAACGGATCAAGCACTAAGTGAACTGGTAAATGCCAGCGAAACGAACGGGTTTGAATATGTACAGAAGAAAATGGAAGGCGAAAGCATCTGGCTGACGTTTTTGACTTCTATCATTCCTTTGGTGATCATGTTCCTGTTGTTCTTCTTCCTGTTTAATCAGGCACAGGGCGGTGGCGGCAAAGTTATGAACTTCGGCAAGAGCAAAGCCCGTCTGTATAACGAAGAGAAGAAGAAGGTTACGTTCGAGGACGTGGCAGGGGCTGACGAAGAGAAGCAGGAGCTTGTCGAAGTCGTAGAATTCTTGAAGGACCCACGCAAGTTTGCAGCTGTGGGCGCTCGTATCCCGAAAGGTGTTCTGTTAGTGGGCCCTCCAGGTACGGGTAAAACACTCTTGGCAAGAGCTGTTGCAGGCGAGGCTGGAGTACCGTTTTTCAGTATCTCAGGTTCTGATTTTGTAGAAATGTTTGTCGGGGTCGGTGCTTCCCGTGTTCGCGATTTGTTCGAGAACGCTAAGAAGAACGCACCTTGTATCATTTTCATTGATGAGATTGATGCCGTTGGACGTCAACGTGGCGCTGGATTGGGTGGCGGACATGATGAACGTGAGCAGACGCTCAACCAATTGCTCGTAGAAATGGATGGATTCGGCGCAAACGAAGGTATTATCATCGTAGCTGCTACAAACCGTCCGGATATTCTAGACCCGGCGTTGCTTCGTCCAGGACGTTTTGACCGGCAAATTACGGTTGACCGTCCAGATGTTAAAGGCCGTGAAGCAGTATTGTATGTACATGCTCGCAACAAGCCGTTAACGAAGGATGTTAAATTGGACGTAATTGCGAAACGTACAACAGGCTTTACAGGCGCTGATCTCGAAAATCTGTTGAACGAAGCTGCCTTGTTGGCGGCTCGTCGTAACCGCAGGGATATTTCGATGCGAGAAGTAGATGAAGCCATCGACCGTGTTATCGTAGGTACAGAAAAACGCAGCCGCGTAATCAGTGACCGCGAGAAACGAATTGTTGCTTATCATGAAGCAGGCCATACGATTATTGGTTTCTTCTTGGAAAATGCCGACATGGTTCACAAGGTAACGATTATTCCACGTGGACGTGCAGGCGGATATGTCATTATGCTTCCGAAGGAAGACCGCATGCTGACAACCAAGCAGGAATTGCTGGACAAAATCACTGGATTGTTGGGTGGACGCGTATCCGAGGAACTGTTCATTGGTGAGATCGGAACAGGAGCCTATAGCGACTTCCAACAAGCAACAAGCATTGCACGCAGCATGATCGTAGAATATGGTATGAGTGAGAAACTTGGTCCGATGCAGTTCGGTACTTCACAAGGCCAAGTATTCCTTGGACGCGATATCGGTCATGAGCAGAACTACAGTGATCAGATCGCTTATCAGATTGACCAGGAGATGAATCGTTTCATCACTGAATCTTATGAGCGTGCTAGAGAACTCCTGACCAAGTATTCCAAAGAGGTTCATTTGATTGCTCAAACCTTGCTGGTAGAAGAAACCTTGGAACTTGAACAAATCAAACGTTTGATTGAGACAGGTTCTTTGGATGGTGGCACGACTGAGGGAGAAGGAACACCGGAAAACGGTGAGCCTGTGATCGACAACATTGGAGACGTCCGTGTACGTATTCAAGGTAAGGATGAAGAGCCTAAGAATACAACAGATCAACCGAATGATATCCCTAATCTGCAAAAGCCAGAGGATGACAACAATTCGGGCAACTCCGGTGGTACTCCACCGACAACAACCTAATCATTCAATGGATAGTTGAATAAGCTTATATGCAAGCTCCGGGGAACCAGGTATTATTGGTTTTCCGGAGCTTTTTAAATGGAAGATTATTGCTAACGTGATTTGACAGACACCGGAACGTTGTGTACATTTATTGTTAAATAAACGGCTGTCGTCTTCTTAGCTTATAAAAGCCAACAGCTGCTGCAATCGACTTTCTATTATTTTGAACATATACGTGAGCGCATACTGTAGAACCTATGGTGTGCGCTATTCTTCTGTGAAATCAGGTGAAGTCATGATTCCAAGATATCTAGTTGATTTTGATGTAGCGGAATTGACCCGATTGGAAGCCGACGTGTTAATTATCGGCTCGGGCATTGCGGGCTTATATACAGCCATTAAGGCTGCAGAGAATCGGAAAGTGTTGCTGATCACCAAGAAGACTTTGATGGAAAGCAACACACGTTATGCTCAAGGCGGCATTGCTGCTGTCACATCGGATGAGGATACACCTGCTTATCATATGCAGGACACCCTGATTGCTGGTGCAGGTTTGTGCGAACCAGAGGCGGTCAGAACGCTTGTCCATGAAGGTCCAGGTGGTATTCAAGAGTTAATACGTATGGGAACGGCTTTTGATCGTGTGGATGGTGAACTAGCATTGACACGGGAAGGAGCGCATAGCCATCGGCGTATTTTGCATGCGAATGGGGACGCTACGGGTTATGAAATTGTTCGTGCGTTGTCAAAGCAGGTTGCTGCTCATCCCGGTATCGAAGTGTGGGAAGAGTGCATGGTCGTCGACCTGCTGACTGAGCATGGTGAGTGTATTGGGGCCCTCGTCCAAAAGCCAGGTGGGGAAAGGTCGTATATCACTGCTAATGCAACGATTTTGTGCTCAGGAGGTAGCGGGCAATTATACCGTTATACGACTAACCCGGATATTGCAACCGGGGATGGTATTGCTATGGCGTATCGTGCTGGGGCGATTGTCCGGGATATGGAATTCATACAGTTTCATCCTACGGCGTTGTGCCATCCGGGCGCTCCAAGGTTTCTAATTTCCGAAGCTGTACGGGGAGAAGGAGCCGTGTTACGCAATATTCACGGAGAACGCTTCATGGACAAGTATGATTCACGGCAGGAGCTTGCACCCAGAGATATCGTAGCTCGTGCTATCATTCATGAGATGGAACGCACCCAAGCTGCGTTTGTATACTTGGATATTACGCATGAGCCGCCTGAGCGGGTGAAGCGACGTTTTCCAACCATTTATCGGACATGTCTGTCATTTGGTTTGGATATGACGACAGACTGGATTCCCATTGCGCCTGCTGCCCATTATATGATGGGTGGTGTTCAGACCAATTTACACGGGGAAAGCTCCATTGCGCGTTTATTCGCCTGCGGGGAGACCTCTTCTACAGGTGTTCACGGAGCTAATCGTCTTGCGAGCAATTCATTATCTGAAGCTATTGTATTCGCCAGTAGGATTATTGAGCGACTGCATTCATTGCCACCGCTGGTCGGCCATACGTTGATATCTTATAGCGATAACCGCACAGAGTTCCCGGCTTCATCCGTCACGGAGCAACGGCTTAAGCTGCAAGAAGCAATGGTTCGTTATGCTGGAGTTCGTCGGCACGGCGAGGGGCTGCAAGCAGCATTAGATGAGCTGCAAGGGCAAATGCCTATTTTCGGGGCTGTGATCGCTAGCCGGGAAGAGATCGAATTTGCCAATTTGCTCACATGTGCTTTATTAGTAACAGATTGTGCGTTACTGCGTGAGGAGAGCCGGGGAGCGCATTATCGCGAGGATTTTCCTGAGACAGATGATAGCGCCTGGCGAAAGCATGTCCAGCAGCGACGTGATCAAGGGATAACGGAGGAGTACGTTCATGACATCTAACAGCGAGCTTTATGGAGAGTTTAGTGGATATCAGGAGGAACTGACGGCACAAATTCGCAGCTGGCTGCGAGAAGATACGGGCTCTGGCGATGTGACCACGCGCTGGACGATTGAGCAGGGCCACCAATCCAAGGCTGTCATTCATGCCAAGGAGAGCGGCGTAGTTGCGGGTTTACCCGTGGCTGCCCTTGTATTTCAGGTAGTGGACCCTTCCTTGTCGTTTACTCCGCTGGTGACCGATGGACAGTGGATTGAAAAGGGAAGCGTTTTGGCTGAAGTGAATGGAAGTACCCATGCGATTTTGACTGGAGAGCGACTGGCGTTAAATTTGCTACAACGAATGTCTGGCATTGCCACGCGGACTCGAGCTTTTATAGAACAATTGCATGGTTTGTCCACCCGCTTGGTGGATACACGCAAAACAACACCGGGACATCGGCTGCTGGAGAAGTATGCTGTTCGTGTAGGCGGTGGCTCGAATCATCGCTTTGGCCTGTACGATGCTGTTATGATTAAGGATAATCATATTAAGGGCGCAGGTGGGATTGAACAAGCTGTGAGTCGAGCGCGCGCTAATATACCGCATACGATGACGATTGAAGTAGAGACGGAAAACATGAAACAAGTGCAGGAAGCCCTGGAAGCTGGGGCGGATATCATTATGCTGGATAACATGTCTGCCCCAGATATGAAGGAAGCCGTTCGGTTCATTCGGGAACGGGCACCACATGTCAAAACAGAAGCCTCGGGCAATGTATCGCTGGATACAGTGCGTGAGATGGCTGAGAGTGGCGTAGATGTGATTTCTGTAGGCAGGCTGACATACTCTTTTCATAGTCTGGATATCAGCCTTGACCTTAACGCAAAGAAAGATAGGTGACACCCATTGATTCTTGTAGTGGATGTAGGTAATACCAATATTGTTCTGGGGATGTACGAAGGGCGGGAGCTGTTGCACCATTACCGGATAAGCACCTCCAGACAGGCAACCGCAGATGAATACGGCGTACTCATACATAATCTTTTTAGTATGGGTGGCGTATTAAAGGATGACATCCAAGGAGTTATTATTTCCTCTGTCGTTCCGCCATTGGTCCGTGTATTAGAAGAAATGTGCGATAAATACATAGGCAAAACGCCGTTAATCGTCGGACCGGGAATCAAGACCGGTCTTAACCTGCGTTATGAGAATCCGCGTGAAGTAGGTGCGGATCGGATCGTGAACGCTGTTGCGGCTGTCGAACGGTTCGGCGGGCCGCTGGTTGTGGTGGATTTTGGAACCGCGACGACGTTTGATTGTATTGACGATAAGGGAAACTACCTGGGTGGTGTAATTGTACCGGGTATCGGGATTTCGACAGAGGCACTGTATCAACGGGCTTCCAAGCTGCCCCGCATCGAGTTGGAGAAACCCAAAAAGGTTATTGGTCGTAATACGGTTCATGCCATGCAAGCTGGGATTATCTTCGGTTATGCTGGGCAAGTGGATGGCATTGTGAGGCGCATTAAGGAAGAAATGCAGGCGGAGCCTACGGTTATTGCTACCGGAGGTCTTGCAGAGCTAATCGCATCAGAGACAGAGAGCATTCAGAAAGTGTTGCCGATGTTGACGCTCGAAGGATTACGTATCATTTACCAACGTAACGCTGAATAAAAAAGTGGATATAAGCTGCCGCTGCGTCCAACCGATGATCTTATCGGTTTGGATTAGCGGCGTTTTTCGTCTATACTGAAATATGTTACGTTTTTGAACAATTCGCGTGATCTGTCGATGCAGGTTGTTTATATAGTAGGAAATTATGCTTCAATGATGAGCAATACTAACGAAAATAAGCAGCATAGCTGTCCTGGAGAATAGGGGAGGATATCAATATGGAAAATAAGCAGGATCGACTTATTCGTGGCACAGCCATGGATGGGAGGGTTAGAGCTTTTGCTGTTCGGACAACTCAATTGGTAGAGGAATTGCGGAGAAGACATGATACGTATCCAACGGCTACCGCTGCTTTGGGGCGAACCCTCACAGCAGGAGCTATTATGGGTTCTATGCTAAAAGGCAAAGAGCGATTAACCATTCAAGTTAAAGGTGATGGACCGATTGGGCAAATCGTCGTTGATGCCAATGCTGTAGGGGAAGTGCGAGGTTATGTTACTGAACCACATGTGCATTTGCCGAGCAATAGTATGGGCAAACTGGATGTAGCGGGTGCTGTAGGTACAGAGGGGTTCATTCATATCATCAAGGATTTGGGGTTAAAAGAACCGTATCGCGGCAGTACTCCGATTATTTCCGGTGAACTGGGTGAGGACTTTACCTATTATTTTGCCAAATCGGAGCAGACCCCGTCAGCGGTGGGCTTGGGTGTGCTGGTAGATACTGATAACTCGGTTATTGTGGCCGGTGGATTTATTATTCAATTGCTTCCAGGCTTGAATGATGATGAGATAACTGCGATCGAAAATGCAGTCAGCTCCATTCCGCCCGTTACCGCTTTGCTGGATCAAGGGTTGGAACTTGATGAAATGCTGCGCTGGATGTTGCCGGACGTTCGGATTCTCGATGAATTGGATATCCATTTTCAATGTGAGTGTTCACGTGAGCGCGTGGAAAAAACATTGATCAGTTTGGGAGAAAGCGAATTAGAGCAGTTAATTGAGGAAGAAGGACAGGCTGAGGTCGTATGTCACTTTTGTAATGAGGCTTATCAGTTTAATAAAGATGAGCTGCAAAATCTGTTAGATCAAGCCAAAGCCTAACCGGATGGGCGGTGCAAGCGATGACTACACGGGAAAAGGGATTATGGACAGCTGTCATTATTCTGACCGTTAGCGTCGCCGCCTTGGGTGGTCTTATCATGCTTCGGGGGCTGTCAAAGCCGGGTGATGTAAGCAAGGATGACGGCGATCATACTGTGGCGGAGATGGGTCAGGAAGGCATATCGGAGGAACAGTGGGTAGCGGAACTGAAAAAGCGATATGGAACCAATACGCTGTTGCAAATGTTGAATCGTAAAGCCGTGCAGGCTGAAACCAAGCGTCTCGGTATCAAGATCACCCAAGAGGACTTACAGCAGGTGCTGGAGCAGGATAGTAAAGGGTATGAATCAGATCATACCTACTTTGATGAAATGCAGCGACAGTTTGGCTTAGATCCGGTTGACTTGCGGAATGAAGCGGAATACCGGATTGGTTTGGAGAAAATAGCTACGCAGGGTATTCAAGTTCGGGAAGCTGAGATTGACGAGTATTGGGAGCAGCATCCCGAGGAATTTGCCGTCGGTAAGCAGATCCAATTGGCAGCTCTTTATGTGGATAATGCGGAGGAGGCAGAAGCGCTGCTAGACCGGGTTAAGCAGGGGGAGAGCTTCGATGTGCTGATTCAAGAGCATTCACGTAAGCCTTTCGACAAAGATAGCAGTGGACAGCTGGGATGGGTGGATGAATATGATCCATTTCAACCGGAGGCGATTATGAAGGCGGCGAGAGAGCTAAGCTCTGGGGATGTTGCGGGTCCAATCTCTGTTAACGATGGCTATGCTGTCATTTATGTACAGGATGTCCGGTTGAAGAATTCTCCGGATAAGCAGCAGATCCGGCAGCAAATTCGTCGATCTCTTGCGCTTGCACAAGCCGCTCCTTTGGAAGAGGTTGAGAAGAGTCTGCGTGATAAGTATGGAGCGCGTATTTTATCTGAAAAGAATGCATCCTCCGCTTCTCTGTAACGTAGTGAAAGAATATTGGTTTGAAGGAAGCGCGATGCTGATAACGCGGGTTGACAGCATCGCAGCTTACTCACTTGTATTGACATTGGAATTGAAGATTGTTATGATTAGCGTATAAAACCCACTATTTTTATCGGAAATTAAATGAACGGTACAAAATTAAATTGATTGACTAAGAATGATCTACAATATGATTTCGCATTTTTTAATATATCATCTACAGTCAGGGAGGAATTATCATGGCTAAAGTTGTTAATAACATCACCGAACTTATCGGGGAAACCCCCCTTGTTCGCCTCAACCGGATCGTACCGGAAGATAGCGCCGAAATCTATTTGAAACTGGAATATCAGAACCCAGGCTCCAGTGTAAAAGACCGTATTGCGATTAGTATGGTAGAAGAAGCTGAACGTGAAGGTCTGCTTAAGCCAGGCGGTACCATTATTGAAGCAACTAGCGGTAACACAGGAATCGGCTTGGCTATGGTTGCTGCTGCGAAGGGCTATAAGGCAGTCATCGTTATGCCAGAAACGATGAGCATAGAGCGTCGTAATTTGTTGCGCGCTTATGGAGCCGAACTTGTGTTAACACCAGGATCAGAAGGCATGAACGGGTCCGTTAAGAAAATGGAAGAATTGCTGAGTGAAAATCCGGATTATTTTGCTGCTGAGCAGTTCAAGAACAAAGCTAATATCAAAATTCACCGTGAAACGACCGGTCCTGAGATTGTGGAAGCCATTCATTCCATTGGCGGAACTCTGGACGCTTTTATAGCGGGAATAGGTACTGGCGGAACCATTTCTGGAGCCGGTGAAGTGCTTAAGAAAGAATTCCCTGATATTAAAGTTGTGGCCGTAGAACCTGCCTCTTCCCCGCTGTTAGCAGGCGGTAAGCCAGGACCCCACAAGATCCAAGGGTTGGGTGCCAACTTTATTCCTGAAATTTTAAACCGTGATATCTATGATGAAATTATTCATGTAGAAAACGACGAAGCTTTCGAGGTAGCACGTAGAGTGGCCAAGGAAGAGGGCATTTTGTCCGGTATTTCATCTGGCGCGGCTGTCCATGCGGCTTTGAAACTTGCTAAGCAATTGGGCAAGGGTAAACGGATCGTTGTCATTATTCCAAGTAATGGAGAACGTTACCTGAGTACACCACTGTACAATTTCGAGCTGTAATTATGTCGTAATTGTGTATACTATACGTAAGGATTCCCTCATTTCCCTGTTGCAGGGGAGTGGGGGTTTCTTTTTAAGGAGAGAATGTAGACTTATTGAAAAGTTGGGAAGGGGAAGCACACACGGATGAAATCGACAGCTAGAGTGACGGAGGCGCAGTGGCAGGTTTGGCAGGAGGAAGGCTGGAGCATACTTCCCTATATCGCTGAGTACCCATTACCCGTGGGAGGGCTACCGTCATCGTGGCGGAAGGCTTGGGAGGATTCGTCGCCATATGCCTTTTTGCTGGAGAGCGCTAAAGGTGGGAGGTACACCTATCTGGCCTTAAATCCGGTTGCTGTATTGGAAGGCAAGGGAGAACATGCAGTTTGGACTGACTTGCAAAGTGGGAAGCATGGAGATATACATGGTCAACCTTTGAAAGTCATGAACAACTGGATCGCTCCTTACCGTGCACCGCGTGTACCTGGCATGCCCTTTTTCTCTGGAGGATTTGCGGGTTATCTTGGATACGATGTAGCTCGCTCGTTGGAGCGTTTGCCATCTCAAGCTGCAGACGATACGGGCATACCTGATTATGTATGGATGAGGGTGAATGAGTTATGGATTTATGATCACGAAAAATCCTGCATATATTGTGCTGTTCATATGCCCAATCCTGCCCGCTCCGGTGAATTCAGTAGCCAGACTGATTTGGCTAATGAGCTTATGGTGGATGAGACCATATCGATACTTGGCAAACTTTATGCCGAAGCGGTCCAACGTGCAGAACGCATGCTGACTCAGTGGAAGAACATCATACATGCGGGAGAGACTGATCCAGCTCATCCTCGCCGTTGTGCTCGGCTGTCCGAAAAAGGATTAGAGGCTGCTCATCAAGAATCTGAAGGTTGGACAGCGGCATTCAGCCAACAAGATTTTGAACAGGCCGTAAGACGTGTGCAGGAATATATTGCCCAAGGGGATGTATTCCAGGTTAACTTGTCGATTCGTCAGCAACGTACGCTTGCAGCCCTTCCTGAGAATATATATGAATGGCTTCGTCTGCTGAATCCATCCCCTTATATGGGTATGCTGCGTATGCCGGATTTACGGATCGTCAGTGGATCGCCAGAATTGTTGGTGAAGCTGGAGGATGGACGTGTGAGCGCCCGACCTATTGCAGGTACGAGAAGAAGGGGGCTAACACCGGATGAAGATGCCACTATGGCAGCAGAGCTTCTATCAAGCGAAAAAGAACGCGCCGAGCATATTATGCTCGTCGATCTGGAGCGTAACGATATCGGACGGATTGCCGAATACGGATCGGTGCATGTACCTGAACTGCTGACTGTCGAGTATTATTCGCACGTTATGCATTTGGTTTCTCAGGTGGAGGGGAAGTTAGCCTCAGGTCGTACAGCTATAGATGTAATTGCGGCTACTTTTCCAGGCGGAACCATTACCGGGGCACCCAAGGTGCGCACGATGGAAATCATCGAAGAATTAGAGCCTGTCCGGCGGGGGCCTTATACTGGGTCCCTTGGATGGATTGACTATAACGGTAATATGGAATTAAATATTATAATAAGAACACTAGCTGTTAAAGGCAGCACTGCCTATTTACAGACAGGTGCGGGGATCGTCATTGATTCAGACCCGTACAGGGAATATCGGGAATGTCGGAACAAGGCCAAAGCTGTCATGAAGGCGGTACAATGTGGTGAAGAAGAAGCCGCTTTGAGCAGAAGCGGTATCACAGGAGGGTGAGTCGTATGATTTTGGTGATTGATAATTATGATTCGTTTACGTACAATCTTGTTCAGTATTTGGGTGAACTTGGCGAAGAAGTAATCGTAAAACGGAACGATGAGATTGATGTGAAAGGCATAGAAGAGCTGGCACCAGAGCATATTTTGATCTCGCCGGGTCCATGCACGCCGAATGAGGCGGGGATATCACTGGATGTGATCAGCCATTTTAAAGGTCGCATTCCGATTTTTGGCGTTTGCCTCGGCCATCAGGCCATCGGACAGGCTTTTGGCGGTAAGGTTATCCGGGCTGAACGACTCATGCACGGTAAAACCTCACCGATTCTTCATCACAATACGTCAGTATTTGAAGGCCTGCCTTCTCCGTTCACAGCAACCCGGTATCACTCATTGCTGGTAGAGCGCGAGAGTCTACCTGAGTGTCTAGAGATTACCGCTGAAACCGCAGAAGGGGAAATTATGGGTTTGCGGCATAAAGAATTTGCCGTAGAAGGAGTTCAGTTCCATCCAGAATCCATTATTACGGATTACGGGCATCAGCTGTTACGCAATTTCCTAAAACGCAAGGTAGGCGTTTGATTCATGAAATATATCGGAGTCAACGGCGTCCTCACGGAAGCCGCAAAAGCCGTGGTTCACGTAAGTGATCACGGCTTTTTATACGGAATGGGCTTGTTTGAAACATTCCGCACCTACAAGGGCGCCCCATTCTTGCTGGATCGGCATCTGCATCGACTACAGGAAGGCTGCCGAATGCTCGGCATTCCTTTTCAACCTGATGAGGAGCAGCTTACGAAACACATCCAGCATCTGATGGTGGCAAATGGGTTGGATGAAGCCTACATCCGCTACACCGTATCAGCGGGTGAAGAGGTGCTAGGATTGCCGACGGGTGACTATACGCGTCCCAACCATATTTTGTTTGCCAAGCCGTTGCCCTCTACCAATACACAAATTGGGCAATCGACTTCCCCATCGGCGCTTCAGTTGTTGCGAATCCCCAGAAACACTCCAGAGGGTGAGGTTCGCTTGAAGTCGCTCCATTATATGAATAATATTCTTGCGAAACGGGAACTTCAGCAGTATGCCGAAGCTGTCCGTTATAAGGCTGAAGGAATGATGCTTACGGCCAATGGTTTCCTGGCAGAGGGAATGGTCAGCAATCTGTTCTTTGTGCGGAATAATACGCTGTATACACCTGACTTGTCTACAGGGATTCTGCCAGGCATTACGCGTGAATTCATTTTGGAGCTGGCGCATCTGCGAGACATTCCTTGTGAGCAGGGCCTGTACCGCTGGGACGAGTTGAAACAGGCTGATGAAATTTTTATGACCAACTCTATACAAGAAATACGGCCCGTGGATTTGTTGTTGGAGCCGGGAGGAACAACGAATCATTTTTCGGTTCCCTTGACGCAGCCCAGGTCCATAACAGCTTTGCTGTTGCACGATTATAGACAGAAAGCAGGGATCAAGTGAACATACCGACCCTTTATCAACGTAGTTACCGAATGGGGGATGCCGAGCTTACACTCGGACATTCCACACAGATCATGGGTATACTGAATGTGACCCCGGATTCATTTTCCGATGGAGGATTACATTATAACCCGGAGATTGCTGTTTTACATGCATTGAAGCTGGTGGAAGATGGAGCTGATATCATTGACATTGGCGGGGAGTCTACCCGTCCCGGTCATGATCCAGTAGGTGTGGAAGAGGAGCTGGCTCGGGTCATTCCGGTCGTCCAGGCCATCCATCGTATCGCACCGCACATTCCATTATCTGTAGATACTTACAAAGCTGAAGTAGCCAGAAAGGCACTCGAAGCTGGCGCACATATCATTAATGATGTGTGGGGGTTTAAGGCAGACCCTGATATGGCACGTGTAGCTTCGGAATTCGATTGCCCGGTCATTTTGATGCATAATCGTCATGACCATAACTATAGTGATTTGGTTTCTGATATGCTGTCCGATTTAAAAGAGAGTATCCGATTAGCGCTGGATGCGGGGGTACGTGAGGAACAGATCATTTTAGACCCAGGTATCGGTTTTGCCAAGGATTACGATGAAAATATTCATGCCATGACTTCTCTCGATAGATTGGGTCAGCTGGGCTTTCCGCTGTTATTGGCTACGTCGCGCAAAAGATTTATTCGTACAGCACTGGATTTGCCTGTGAATGATGTGGTGGAGGGCACGGCGGCTACTGTTGCTTTTGGCATTGCTCAAGGGTGCCAGATTGTGCGTGTACACGATGTGGCGCAAATCAAGCGCACCGTACGTATGTGTGATGCGATGGTGTACGGGTCTAAAAATGCACTGAGTTATGGTGGTTAGGAGACGCTTCATGAATGATTTGATCCTGTGATCGCTGTTGCAACGGGATTCTTTTGAATTGGTAAAACATATGACTGTAGGAATCCCGTTGAGTATATGCTTACGATGTAGCTTTTCCTTGAAAAGCTTTGGAGGCGAGCGCTACGTTTCTCCGGATTCAAATCCTTCATTCCGCTACAACGCACCATAAAGTCACTGTATTTTTTAGAGAGAAATTAATGTAAGAAGAACGGAAAAAATAGTAGAACGAAAACGAAGTGGACGGAATGGTGCTGTACAAGCGAAGCGGTCGCCTTTGTGCCAGGATTCCAACCATTTTATCCTAATATAAGGAAATCTGGGTACAACAGCGATGGGAAGTACCATCCGACCGCGTAGTGGTGCCGCGTGTACACCTTTAGTTGAGCTTATTTAGAAAAATCTAATAAATAACAGGGGGCCTACCCACAATGGATAAAATGAAATTGCATCGTATGGAATATTACGGATATCATGGCGTTTTTCCAGAGGAACGTAAGCTGGGACAACGTTACTATATTGATTTGGAACTGGAGCTTGATCTGCATGAAGCGGGTGAGCAGGATGCTTTGGACAAAACGGTTAATTACGCAGAGGTGCATTACACCGTTAAAGATATTGTAGAAAAGGAGTCTTACCAATTGATTGAAGCTTTGGGCGAACGTATTGCATCTTCCCTACTGGACACTTATACTAGTGTCAATGCACTGACTGTCAAAGTCACGAAGCCGCATCCGCCATTTGATATTCATTTTCAAGGCGTGACGGTTGAGCTTTATCGCGCAAGAAAGTAGGAACGATACATGAATGCACATTCGACCTCTGAGGCATCAGAGGCTTATATTGCTTTAGGGGCTAATTTGGGGGAGCGCGAGCATACCCTGTATGAAGCCATTACGGCGCTGGACGAACATCCGGGTATCCGGGTAATACGGTGCTCCAGCCTGTACGAAACAGAGCCTGTTGGGTATCTGGATCAACCTTCTTTTTTGAACATGACGGTAGCCCTATCTACAACACTTGCTCCAGAGGAGCTTCTGGTATATATGCTGGAGGTGGAGAGTCGTCTGGGGAGAGTAAGACATATTCCTAATGGTCCACGAACCATTGATCTGGACTTGTTATGGATGGGAGCGGCACAACTGGCTACACCGGATTTGGAGCTTCCTCACCCTCGCATGTTGGAGCGTGCTTTTGTGCTGGTTCCCTTGGCTGACATCGTTCCGAACCAAGATCCGTCCGGTCTGTACAGTATCGTGCATACTGCATTGAATTCTGTGGATGGAAAGGACGGCATACAGCTTTGGAAAACATGCAGCTGGCGCAACGACTCCGCGCCTTTCGGAAACTAAAAGGGTTCACACAGCAGGAGTTGGCAGAGCGTACCGGTATATCTTTGACTGTATTAGGTGCTGTGGAGCGAGGCAATCGTACAATAGACTTAGACATGCTGAACATTATCGCCCAAACGCTAGGAATTGAAGTCCGGGAACTGACGGAATGACGATAAATAATGATACAAAAGAAAGAATAAAGGGGTGAACAGATATGTTGAAAATCGGCGGTATTGAAATGAAAAACCAAGTCGTTCTGGCTCCGATGGCAGGCGTGTGCAACCCTGCTTTTCGCCTGATCGCCAAGGAATTCGGTACAGGTCTGGTATGTGCAGAAATGGTTAGTGATAAAGCGATCATTCACGGCAACAAGCGTACACGCGAGATGCTGTTTGTAGATGAGCGTGAGAAGCCACTTAGCTTGCAAATTTTCGGGGGAGACCGCGAATCTTTGGTGGAAGCAGCGAAGGTCGTAGATCAGGAAACGAATGCAGATATTATTGATATCAATATGGGTTGCCCGGTTCCCAAAGTGACCAAATGTGATGCAGGTGCTCGTTGGCTGCTCGATCCAAACAAGATTTATGAAATGGTATCGGCGGTAGTGGAATCAGTAAACAAGCCGGTTACTGTGAAAATGCGTATTGGTTGGGATAGTGAGCATATTTATGCCGTAGAGAACGCTCGCGCTGTTGAACGTGCCGGAGGACAGGCCGTTAGTGTACATGGCCGTACACGGGAGCAACTGTATACGGGACATGCGAATTGGGATATTATAAAAGAAGTTAAAGAAGCAGTTACCATTCCTGTAATTGGAAATGGCGATGTGGCATCACCGGAAGATGCTCGCCGTATGCTGGATTTGACCAATTGTGATGGCGTTATGATCGGACGCGGTGCTCTGGGAAATCCGTGGATGCTTTACCGTACGATTGAGTACTTGCAATCAGGTGAGCTGTTGCCCGATCCTTCACCGGAAGAAAAAATTCGTATTGCCATTCTGCATATGGATCGTCTGGTTGCATTGAAGGGTGAAGCAGTAGCTGTCCGTGAAATGCGCAAGCATCTGGCTTGGTACCTCAAGGGGCTTAAAGGTTCAGCACGTATTAAGGATGCCATTATGGAAGAAACAAAGCGCGACGATATGGTACGTATTTTGGATCAATTTGTATCTCAATTGCACATGGTAGAAAACGATGAGCCTTCTACAAGCGCTGCATCTCCTGCTGCTGTTGCGCAATAAGGAAGCTGTTCCGGCCTGCGCACGCGATTGACTTTTCTAATTGCTTGCCCTATAATCGTTCAGTATAAAATCTTGATGTATGCTACAAATTGTGTGCAGCTCTCAAGACAACAGCAGGAAATGTTCTCATTCCCTCAGAGTGGCATATTATGTTTTGAAAGCGTGCATTCCGATGCACTTTTAAACTTTTCCCATGACAGGAGAATCGGTTAAGATGAGCGATAAAGAAGTCATTCTGACACAGGAAGGTCTTAGGAAGCTCGAAGATGAGCTTGAGAACTTAAAGTCTGTCAAACGCCGCGAAGTGGCTGAACGGATTAAGGTAGCCATCGGATACGGAGATATTAGTGAAAACTCCGAATATGAGGATGCGAAGAATGAGCAGGCCTTTATTGAAGGCCGTGTAATTACGTTGGAAAAGATGCTACGCAATGCCCGCATTATCAATAGTGATGAAATTGACACCGATGTTGTGGGAGTAGGCGCAACTGTGACTGTTGAAGATTTGGAATTCGGAGATATTACAGAGTATGCTATCGTAGGTTCTGCCGAATCTGACCCGCTACAGAACAAGATTTCGAATGAAAGTCCGGTTGGCAAGGCAATTCTCGGTAAGAAAAAGGGAACTGTTGTGGATGTCACCGTTCCAGCAGGCGTTATTCAATATAAAATCGTGGATATCAAGAAATAAGACACGGACTTTGGAATTTAATGTAAAAGCTTCCTTGTGGAAGCTTTTTTTCTCTACACCCGGACGGACCCCGGCCCGTCTATTCATATTGAAGGAGCTGATTTAGCACCATGTCGGATGAAACTACTAACCAGGAAACACAAGAAAACCGCGAGGAATTAAGTGAATTATTGCAAATTCGTCGTGCCAAATTGGACGAGCTTCGCTCATTGGGCATTGATCCTTTTGGACGCAAATACATACGCACGGCTGAAGCGGGCGTACTACTGAGCAAGTATGACAGTTTGACTAAGGAAGAACTGGAAGAAAAGAATATTGAAGTTAGCATAGCAGGCCGCATTATGGCTAAACGTGTTATGGGAAAAGCCAGCTTTGCTCATATACAGGATCTTAGCGGACGTATTCAAATTTATGTTCGTCAAGACACAGTACCTGAATCCAAATATAAAGCATTTGGCATTTTGGATCTGGGCGATATTGTTGGTGTTAAGGGTGTGCTCTTTAAGACCAAAACAGGCGAAACGACAATCAAAGTGCTGGATATTGAGGTCTTGTCCAAATCCTTGTATCCATTACCAGAGAAATATCATGGTCTGAAAGATGTTGAATTGCGTTACCGTCAGCGCTATGTCGATCTGGTTATGAACCCTGAAGTACAAAAAACGTTCATTACACGGTCCCGTATTATTCAATCCATGCGTCGTTATCTCGATTCGCTCGGCTATTTGGAAGTTGAAACCCCAACATTACATTCCATTGCTGGCGGAGCGGCGGCGAAGCCATTTGTTACGCACCATAATGCATTGGACATGCAGCTTTATATGCGTATTGCTATTGAGCTCCATTTGAAACGACTAATTGTCGGCGGAATGGAGAAGGTATATGAGATCGGTCGTGTTTACCGTAATGAAGGTATTTCGACCCGCCATAACCCTGAGTTTACGATGATTGAGCTGTATGAAGCGTATGCTGATTATAAAGATATCATGCAATTGACGGAAAACATGGTTGCACATATTGCGCAAGAAGTACTGGGCACACAGCACATTCAATATCAAGGCCAGGAAGTGGATCTGACGCCGCAATGGCGCAGAGTCTCCATGGTTGATGCTGTTAAAGAAGTAACAGGCGTAGACTTTAGCGTGCAGATGAGTAATGAAGAAGCTCATCGTCTTGCGAAAGAGCACAAAGTTCCGGTCGAACCACACATGACCTTTGGCCATATCCTGAATGCATTCTTTGAGCAGTTCGTAGAAGAAACGCTCATTCAGCCGACCTTTATTACTGGACATCCGGTTGAAATCTCGCCGTTGGCCAAGAAAAACGAACAAGATCCGCGGTTTACGGATCGCTTCGAGCTGTTCGTGGTCGCTCGTGAGCATGCGAATGCGTTTACTGAGCTGAATGATCCAATCGACCAGCGCCAACGTTTTGAAGCTCAATTGCTGGAACGTGAGCACGGTAACGATGAGGCTCATGAAATGGATGATGACTTTATCCGCGCCTTGGAATACGGTATGCCGCCAACAGGCGGATTGGGCATCGGCATCGATCGTTTGGTCATGTTGCTGACAGATGCGCCTTCCATTCGCGATGTGCTGCTTTTCCCGCATATGCGTAACCGTACAGTAGAATAACATAACATTATGAATATAGAGGATCAGCCGGGTTTCCCGTGTCTTGTTCCTCTTTTTCATAAGAACGGATGGAGAGAATACTCTAATGAAACGCAGCGTCAAGCTTAGTCGGTTCGCATCGCCTCCTTTTATATTGGTCATTGGATATTTATTGATTATTGCATTGGGTACTTTGCTACTGATGCTTCCTGTTGCCAATCATAGTGGTCATGCTCCGCATTGGATTGATTCGCTTTTTACGTCCGTCTCAGCCGCTTGTGTCACAGGACTGGTCGTCGTTGACGTCGATTCAACGTATACGATGTTTGGCGAAACCGTCATTTTGGTGCTGATGCAGCTAGGCGGGCTGGGGTTTATGACCTTAGCGACCTTGTTTGCGCTGTTATTGGGGCGGCGATTATCGCTGAAGGATCGGTTGCTGCTTAAGGAGGCTATTAATGCCGATAGCATGGAAGGGATCGTGCGTATTATTCGCAAGGTGCTGATCTTTTCTTTTACCATTGAGGCGATAGCTGCCGTTGTCTTGGCTTTGCGGTGGATGCGAGAAATGCCTGTCGGACAAGCGATATATTATGGAATATTCCATTCCGTATCCCTCTTTAATAACGGGGGATTCGATCTGTTCGGGACTAGCTTCCAACAATACGCTGGAGATTTTGTTTTCAATATGATTGCATCTGTGCTCGTTATATCAGGAGGCTTGGGTTTCCTGGTGCTTAGCGATCTGTTCGATTTTCGCCGTACCCGGAGACTGTCTCTACACTCCAAAATGGTGCTAAGCGTGTCGGGAGTGCTCATTGTGATTGGTGCGCTGGTTTTATTTATTTTTGAGTTTACCAATGCACGAACCTTGGGTGCACTGAACTGGGAAGGCAAAGTATATGGAGCTGTCTTTCAATCGGTCTCCACGAGATCATCGGGTACGAGCACAGTCGATATCAGCGGGTTAAGGCAGGCAAGTCAGTTTTTTATTATGTTGCTGATGATTATCGGTGCTTCTCCAGGCTCAACTGGAGGAGGAATCAAAACGACTACGTTTCTGCTTATGGTAGGTGCGCTAATCGCCGTCATGCGAGGACAGAAGGAAATCGTGTTTTTCCGTCATAGGGTCCCCAAAGATATCATGATGCGGGCGCTGACCATTATTGTACTAGCCCTATTTATATTCTCGATTGTGGTTATACTGCTCTTAATGACAGAGGATGCCCCATTTCTCTCCCTGGCATTTGAGGCTGCTTCCGCAATTGGAACGGTAGGGTTGTCCGTAGGAGTGACGCCAGGGTTGTCTGACGCAGGCAAGCTGATTATTTGTGTGACTATGTTTATTGGTCGAATTGGTCCTCTTACGATTGCCTATGCCATTCGTCCACGCTCAACCAAGACATTGTACCGTCGTCCCGAAGGGCATATCGTAATTGGATAGTGTATCTGTAAAAAAGATGTACCCGTGCTGATTAGCATAGGTACATCTTTTTTTCATTTCAGATCATCATCATTCTTTATGGGTAGCATATGATGTAAAATGCCCATTTTGAGAACGAGACGAAATAGTTTGAACAGATACTGTTTTTCATAGAAAAAACGGCTATTTGTTTCCTTTTATGTAATTATAGACAAAATACTAGGAATATTATGTATAATATTGTATGATAGTGGGCATGAAAGGGGGATAGTTGAGGTGAATACCAATTTCTAATTTGAAAGGAATCGTCCATTATGTATTTATTTATTATTAGTGCTGAGGTTTTGTTTTGGGTTTTTGTTGTTGCAGGGTTAGTCGCAAGGTATATGTTTGGGTTGAAGAAATTAGGTGGGCTTCTTTTAGTCTTTACCCCAATTATTGATATCCTGTTACTAATTGCGGTGTTCATCACGGTGAAAAGTGGCATGGAGATTACGACTGCTACTGGCTTGGCGGCCTGTTATTTTGGTATTACAGTAGCATTTGGTCATAGGTTAATTAAGTGGGCGGATGTACGGTTCTCCCATTGGTTTGGTAAGGGACCCAAGCCTGAACGCAAGTATGGTGCTGCTCATGCAAAAGAGGAACGGATAGGTTGGTTGCTTCACCTTTTGGGTTGGGCTATAGGTAATGCTTTGTTGCTCGCCATCATTGTGTATGTTGATGATCCTCAGCGTACGGCGTCTTTGGAGGGCATTATGCAAACATGGGCGATCGTTCTGGTAATCGACTTTGTTGTCTCCTTTAGCTATACTTTAGCTCCCAAAAAACAAAAGCGTAGTCTATAAAGGTTAAGGTTTTACACTTAGATGATATCTGGCTGGTCACTCAGGATGTTCAAATCGGGAGAGTCATTGTTGGTGAAAATGAAGTGGTTACTTCCGGTAGTGGGGTGAGTCTGTCATCGGAATGTAAATATTTACAAAAATATGCGGATTTTATGTTTAACTTACTTTGACAGTCACCTTATTTTCGCCTCGCTATCTTTTTTCACACACATGTATCCCTTTCGATTTGAACACAGACCAACAGAAGCAACACAATTATTTTTTGTGAGATGACAGACAGCATACATGATGTGTTACACAAATTTTAAAATAAATTTTGTGATTTGCCTAAAACGTCGCCTATCTAAGTTTGGCAATTAACGCGATAATATTCCAGGAAAGATTACATATGTCTATAAATGTAGACATATGTAATTAAGTTGTTATTTTGTTTAATAATGTAAAAAAAGAAAGGTGGTTTCTGTGGCAGTACTACTGAGCGGTAAGAACATTTTGATTATGGGCGTGGCTAATAACAGGAGTATTGCTTGGGGGACAGCTCAATCTTTAGCTGCTGAAGGGGCACAACTCATTTTTACTTACGAAAATGAGAGGGTTGCAGAGCGGGTACTAAAGCTTGCTGAAACCATTCCGGGAGCACTGGTCTGTCCTTGCGATGTACAAAGCAATGAAGAGCTTGATGCATTGGCGGATTTTCTAAAAGAAAAAGTAGGCGTGTTGCATGGTTATTTTCACAGTGTCGCCTATGCTAAGGCTGAGGATTTGGATGGCTTGTTCGTTGACACTTCTCGCGAGGGATTCGCCGTTGCACAAGAAATCAGCGCCTATTCCTTGGCTGCTGTATCCCGTCGAGTGTACCCACTGATGACAGAGGGTGGGAGTATCGTCACCATGACGTATATTGGCGCAGAACGAGCGATCAAAAATTACAATGTTATGGGTGTGGCGAAGGCTTCACTGGAAGCCAGCATGCGCTATCTGTCGAATGATCTGGGCACATATGGCATTCGTGTAAATGCGATTTCCGCTGGTCCGATACGGACTTTGGCTGCCTATGGCATTAAGGATTTTAACACAATGCTCAAACATATTGAAGAAACTACGCCCTTACGCAAGACGGTTGATACGTCTGAAGTCGGAGATACGGCGTTATTCCTATTTTCCCATTTATCGAGAGGCATTACGGGTGAAGTTATCCATGTAGATGCTGGATACCATATTACGGGGATGTAAGGAGGGAACGTTGTGCTTATTACGCATACGGATTGCCGGATTATCTCATCTGAAGGAATTATGACCAGGGAGCGTCTGGAGCGAGACGTTACGATCTTCTCCCGGATGTTGACTCTCAGAGGCATTCCCGAAGACGGTAGAGTGATTCTGAAAGCGGCCAATTCTTATTGGTTTGTTGTGTCTCTGTTCTCCCTGTGCAATATCGCTGTTTCGGTGACTGTGGTGGACGAGCAGACTGTGCTCGATGAGGTGGCCCAAATTTATGATGAAGCAGGTGCCTGTTGTATCCTTACGGATTCCGATTTAGAACTTCCTCATGCTCTCGTTATTCTGATTCAAGATTTGATTCAAGAAGAAACAGCACATCCGGATTGGGTGGGAGAGCCAAAGCTCGAAGCCCTCGACTTTAACAAGTGGTGCGAGAGGCCAGATGCGCTCATTCTGTATTCTTCAGGTACGACGGGAAAACCCAAGGGAATCGTGAAAGCTGGTTCAGCTTTTATGGAGAATATCAGGCATTCTATACACGCCATGAACTACCTACCGTCTGACCATATGCTCCCCGTTGTGCCATTCTCTCATTTTTATGGAATCTCACTTATCTTCTCCTGGTGGTTAACCTCATGTTCTCTCATCATCTGCAATCCCAAAAACCTCTGGAGCGTCATTGCAAGTATTACGAAAGACCGGGCGACGGTCGTAGATGCTAACCCCTCTGCTTTTTACACCTTGTTGCGTATGCTAAACCGAAAACCCGAACAACTGGAAATGGTCAAGGAAGCCCCGGTGCGCATGTGGTGCGTAGGCGGTTCTCCACTTACCCAAGACCTTGAAGAGAAATTTAACAACATATTTGGACAGCCCTTGCTGAATGGTTACGGCCTTTCTGAACTGGGCAACGTTACGCTAGGGACGCTAGAGTGTCCTAAGGGTTGTGGTCTACCATTACCTGGTGTGGATTTGAAAATACTAGATTCTACAGGCAAACAGCAGACGGACGGTGTCGTAGGCGAAGTGTGGATACGCAGTGCTGGATGCATGGAAGGTTATCTGAATCGTCCAGACCTGACGCAATCCGTTCTACAGGACGGTTGGTTCAAGACGGGGGATCTGGGCTATCTGGATGACGGAATGCTGTATGTCATTGGACGCAGCGGCAAGACGGTCAACCGGATGGGCTATATGGTATCTCCGGTCTATATTGAGGACCGGATTGGTTCTCTAGGTTACCGATCCTGCGTGATCACCTTGGAGGATGAGGCTAAAGGGACATTACTTGTTGCCTTCATCGAAGGCGAATCCTTGCAAGCCTTGTCTGTACTCCGCAAAGAAATAAATCGTGTGCTCCCTTCATACATGTTTCCCGATCTTTTGCTTCCGCTCGACCACTTTCCTTTAAATCGCAATGGAAAAGTGGATCGTTTGGAGATGGAGCGTATTGCCCTGGGAAAAGTTGCTTCTCGCAAAGTATAGCAAGATATTTACCAAAACCGCATATAGGAAAGGGAGAATGTGCCATGAATATAAATCCAGAATTGGCAGAAAACACACTGTTTTTGGAAAGGCATGAATCTATTCTGAAATGCCTCAATTATTTGATTGAAAATCGGCAGGAAGTGATGGATATTCTCACGCAATTTTCATCCTATCGGGCCGCCAATGCAGAAATTGACTCCACGATCCTCACACTTCAAGGTGCTCTGCAAGAAGTGCAGACCTATCAGCCAAGTCGGCAACGATCTATGGCTGTATTCATGCCTTCCAACGTCATTTTATACTCCTATGCATTATACCTTTTGATTCCGTCCCTGTACGTTGAAAATATAGACTTTCGCCCTTCTTCTCACGTAAATGAGTACGTCAACATGCTGCATGAAAAGCTTCAGGCTGTACATGGATTACCCATCTATATTCGCAAAGTTAGCCAGAAGGTGTTCATGGAGAATTCCGTGATGCCAGCTGATATTGTGGTGTTCACCGGGAGCTATACCAATGCGGAGAAGATCAAAAAACAGATTCGAAAAGATCAGCTCTACATTTTTTACGGACAAGGGCTAAATCCTTTCATCATCGGGCCTGATGCAGATCTGGAGCTGGCGGTTACCGATGTGATCCGAATGAGATTGTTCAACTCTGGACAGGACTGCCTAGGCCCCGACATCATTCTGGTACATCAAGATGTGAGTGAGCATTTCAAGGATCTGCTGATTCAACAGCTTGACCAACTCGTGTTTGGAGCCAACGATGATCCGAATGCAAACTATACCCCTATATTCTATAAAGACACGCTATATTCGGTTTCTGAATATTTTAACACGAACGATAAGTTTATTATTTACGGCGGCGGCATTGATTTCCGTACGAAAAAAATGGAGCCAACGGTTGTATATAGTGAATTGGATCAGAATCTGGAGATTATTGAGTATTTTTCGCCAGTCTTCAATGTAGTTAGCTACCAAAACGACGAGCAACTGATCAAGCGTATCTCCTCCAGTTATTTCAGTGAACGTGCAATGGGTTGCAGCTTATACGGATCGGAGCACCTGACTGACGTTCTACGAAAGAAGCACACATTGACCATTAATCAGACGCTTGAGGATGTGGATCAAGGCAATAAGCCTTTTGGTGGCTACGGCACGATGTCGAACTATATTTTTTACGATTTCAAGCTCATTTCGAAGCCGATCTTGATTTCAGAAATTGTCGCAGAATATTTGTCGGAAAAGAGGAGTTTGGTATGACTGCGAGCTTTTTTCCCTGGGATGCCATCATTGGCTACTTAAAATCGGCTGGGGTCCAGCATCTCTTTGGATTACCAAGTGATGATCTCAAAATCGTATCGTCACTCCCCTCATCCGGTATGGATTTTATTCTGTGCAAAGATCAACGTAATGCTGTGTTCATGGCAGCAGGTTATGCGCTCACCACCAACCAGATGTCCGTATGTGTTGTGGGTAAAGGGCCTGCGCTCAGTAATACACTTACAGGGCTGCTGGAAGCCAAGAACCTGGGCGCTCCGCTCCTGCTTCTGGCGCTTGGTACCGGAGGAGATAAGCTGGGTACCCGATCCTTTCAGGAAGCCGATCAAATCTCACTTGTGAAGCCGCTTGTAAAATGGGCTTATCGTGTCGAGCATGTAGATCGGCTTGTATGGGCGATGGAGCGGGCTGCCTTTTTGGCCATCAATGGAGCGCCGGGTCCTGTCTATATCGAACTCCCTGAAAACCTGATGGACCAGCCTGTGCCAACAGGACTTCAGTTTACCCCGCCCGAGAAGCTTTCGTGTTCTCCGTCTCTGCGGGAGTTGGATGCGGCTTGGGCGATTATAAAGACGGCGCGCAGGCCGCTCATTCTAGTCGGAGGGGGAATGAAGTCAGGTACAGGTGATGTGATTGAGCGGTTCGCTCACCAACATGGAGCGGCCTTGTTCGCAACTGCCTCGGGACGGGGTGTAGTGGATGAAGAACACGAACTTTTCTGCGGTGTTGCCGGACTCTATACGGATCTCAGTCTAAGACAAATCTGGAAGGAATCTGATGTGGTGATCACACTGGGCAGCCGCTTGGAAGAAACGGCTACGTTCGAGTGGGATATTCTGCTACAGGATACACCTTTGATTCAAGTCAATGTAAATCTGGAGGATTTTGCACACGAATACAGGGGTATCAAAGTGCTTGGTGATGGATATGCAGCAGTGGAGCAATGGCATGATCGGCTAGGGCAGAAGCCTGATGGAGTGTGGCTTGAAACGATTAGGAGCTGTAAAGAGAAGGCTTTTTCTCAAAGGGCTATCTATCTGGAGGAATTGAAAAAAGCTCCTGGGATCCACGTTCCTGAGCTGTTGGAAATCATTCAGACGGAGTTTCCTGAAAATCTAGTGCTTCTTCAAGAAAATGGATTGCAGGATATGTGGTCCTATTTTTATCCATATTTCCGCTTTGCCCAAGGCTCTCTTTCGATTGTTCCTAGTGATCAAACGAGTCTTGGATTCGGTGCGGCTGCTGCTCTGGGAGCAAGTGTGGCAACGCAACGTCCAGTAGTGGCACTTGTAGGTGACGGTGCGTTCAATCTCTTCTCTTCGGATTTTATGACGGCGGTGGAGTATCAAATACCGTTAATCTATATCGTACTCAATAATGGTGGCTATGGTTGGTTGCAGAATCAGATGAATTATAAGCATCTCACAGGGCAGTCCCTCCCGTTTGTTTCTGAGGCGGCCAAGACAGGAATTCAAATTCCCCAGTATGAGTTTGTAGAGAGCCTCGCAATTCGGAGTAAGGGAGAGGCACGGGAGCAGCTTCAGCTTGCTTGGCAAAAGTATCAGGAGAACAAGCTTGTGGTCGTCGAGGTATATGCTGATCTTGCGGATGTGCATGAAAAAATCAGCCATGTGTATGGCGACTTTCCTCTCTACGAGCAACAGGCTTCCAAGAATTAATTTCAACGAAGGACGTGGATACAGTGAGAAGACGTGTTGTAGTGACTGGACAGGGAGTCGTAACGCCGGTCGGGCTTAATCTTACGGATTTCTGGAATTCACTGTTGGAAGGAAAAAGCGGAATTGGACCGGTCACTGTTTTCGATACAGCGGACATTCCGACAAAGATCGGTGCACAGGTTAAGGGCTTTGACCCATTGCAATATATGAGTAAGAAGGAAGCTAATAAAGTCGCACAGTTCACTCAGTTTGCTTTGGCGGCTGCCCGGCAGGCGGTGGAGCAATCCAAATTAGTGATTGATGAGCGGAATGCAAGTCGCGTGGGGGTTATTGTCGGCTCTGGAGCAGGCGGCCTCGACGTTATAGAGGAGAACTATGGGAAATTAACAAAGCTTGGTCCCAAAAGAGTTTCTCCTTATTTTGTTTCCTCGATGATGATTAATTCAGCACCTGGTGAAATCTCCATTGCTATTGGGGCCAAGGGGCCTTCGTTTGCTGTGGTTACAGCTTGTGCTACAGGAAGCAATGCCATCGGTGAGGCATTACGTACGATCCAGTACGGCACGGCTGATGTCGTGGTTGCCGGTGGAGCAGAAGCCAATTTTAGTCAGCTTGATCTGGCATCATTTGCGAATATTCATGCTCTCTCCAGACGTAATGAAGAGCCGCAGAAGGCTAGTCGTCCGTTTGATGTGGATCGTGATGGATTCGTCATCGGTGGAGGAGCAGGAGTCTTGGTGCTGGAGGAGTTGGAGTATGCTTTGAACCGCGGAGCCACCATTCTGGCCGAAGTTGTGGGTTACGGATGCACAACGGATGCGTATCATATCACGGCTCCAGATCCCTCTGGCTCCGGCCCGGCAGAAGCGATCAACATCGCACTGCAGGATGGCGGCTTAACACCGCAGGAAATCGACTATGTCAATGCCCACGGTACGAGTACGCCATTTAATGATCGTATGGAGATTAATGCTATTCAAAAAGTGTTCGGGGAGCATGCCCCCCGTTTGGCGATATCGTCTATTAAATCCATGACTGGCCATTTAATGGGCGGTGCAGGGGCAGTCGAATTAATTGCGACTGTGCAGAGCATGATTCACAGCAAAATACCACCGACACTCAATTGTGACAATCCGGAAGCTCCTGAATTGAACTTTGTGCCGCATGTATATCAGGAACGCGAGGTCCGCGTAGCGATTAGCAATTCATTTGGTTTCGGAGGGCACAACGTCTGCCTTGCTGTTCGCAAGTGGGAAGGGGAATAAGCCTGTGAGCGAAGAGCTAATCCATATCCCGGATGTGCTTCCTCACCGGTACCCTTTTCTTCTGTTGGATGGCGTGACCGGGTACGAAACGTCGCAATGGGCGAAGGGATACAAGCTTGTCACCTGGAGTGAGTGGTTCATTACAGACAGTAATCCATACATGCCTCCTATGTTGATTGTGGAGTCGCTTGCACAATTGGCGGCATTCGTGGCGGTTGATAAAAAAGGGATTTCATACCTGACCAATCTCAATGGGATTCGGTTCCATAGCTTGGCGAAGCCTGGGGACCGAATTGATCTCTACTTTGAAGTGATCAAGCGTCGACGGGGCTATATTCTGGGAAGCGGTCGTGCTTCCGTAGGGGATCGATTGGTAGTTGAGGCGGAAGAAATTGTTTCACTGGATCAATGACGGTGTGGAAGCGCACGTTAAACTTTCCTTTTGTCCTCCTGACTGCCAGGTGCAGCGGGAGGATATTCACATCATGGAATAGGAGTGAATGAGATGAATGACATGCAGTTATATGATTTAACAAATGCGCAGAAGCGTATATGGTATACCGAATTACTCTACCCAGATACGTCAGTGTCACAGCTTTCCGGTACAGCTAAGATGAAGGGGCATATCCATATCGCTGCCTTCATGCAGTCTATTAATTTGATTATCAAACAGTATGATGCGTTCCGTATTCGTATTACCTCAGTGGATGGAGTGCCTCAACAGTATGTCGTTCCTTATGAAGAAAGACAGTTGGAGTGCCTGGATCTTTCCCACTATGAAAGTATATCTGAAGTGGAAGCCTTACTTGAGCAACACAAAAGCAAACCCTTGCCCCTGCTGGATTCTGAACTCTTCCAGTTTTTAATTGTGAAGATTAGCGAGGAAGAGTATTGGATTAATATCAAGATGCACCATATTATTTCTGACGGAATATCAATGGTGGTCTATGGCAATCAGCTAACAGCGTTTTACATGGAGTTAATTCAAGGAAATGAGCCGAAGCTGGGCGACGATTGCTCGTATATTGAATATATTGCAGATGAGAATGCATACGAACTTTCTGACAGATACCAGAAAGATAAGGCATACTGGCTGGATAAATTTTCTGATTTGCCTGAGCTTACGGGTTGGAAGTCATATAATCCATTGTCTTTAAGCACTCACGCTGTTCGGGAGCATTTTACTGTACCAGAAGTGCTGTATCACGAGCTGCAGGCATTTTGCCAACAGAACAGAATTTCCTTGTTCCAGTTCTTCATGGGTGCGATGTATATCTACATACACAAAATGACGAATCAGCCGGATGTGGTGATTGGAACTTCGTTCGCTAACCGGGGGAACAAAAAAGAGAAGCAAAAGATAGGTATGTTCGTCAGCACCGCTGCTGCCAGAACATACGTCGAAAAGGATATGGATGTGCTGAGCTTCGTGCAGGATGTAGCCAGAGATCAGATGTCAATCCTGCGGCATCAGAAATATCCATACAATCAGTTAATTCAGGATCTTAGAGAAATGCATGGCAACAAGGATATTCAGCGGCTTTTTGGCGTTTCAATGGAATATCGTCTTATCAATTGGGTTGATTTGGATGATGTGCGTATTTTGACAGATTATGATTTCTGCGGGGATGAAGTGAACGATTTCGTACTTCATATCGTAGAGATCCTGGATGAAGGCGAACTGGTACTGGATGTCGATTATCGGACGGAGCTGTTTGAACGCAGCGAAGTTAAGGACATGGTTTCCCAGTTGCTTACGATCGCCGAGCAGGTCATTCATTCACCTCAGCTTTCTATCGCAGAGGTAAACTTATTGGGCGAACCCGAAGAGCAATCCATTTTGGCTCTTTCGGAAGGCGCTGCAGTCGATTATCCACGTGAGAAGACCATCCATGGCTTATTCGAGGAACAAGCCGAGCGCACGCCAGATCATGTAGCCGTTCAGATGGACGAGCAGAGCATTACATACCTAGCTCTAAACGAGCAGGCTAACCAGCTTGCGAGATATTTGCGCTCCGAGGGAGTAGGGGCAGATACGCTCGTAGGGATTATGGCTGACCGTTCCTTGGAGATGGTCATCGGGATGTTGGCCATTTTGAAAGCAGGGGGTGCCTATGTACCGATTGACCCCGATTATCCGGAAGAGCGTATCCATTATATGCTGGAGGATTCAGGTGTCCGTCTGTTGCTCACCCAAAGTCATCTGTGGGAGAGTACCACTTTTGACGGAAAGCTTGTGAGCCTGGACGATTCTACAACGTATACAGGAGATGCCTCCAATCTGGAGAGTATTTCGGGACCAAACCATCTGGCCTATGTCATCTACACGTCGGGTACAACCGGCAAGCCGAAGGGCACGCTGATTGAGCACAAAAATGTAGTTCGACTGCTCTTTAACGATAAAAATTTATTTGATTTCACCTCTCAGGATACGTGGACGCTATTCCATTCGTTCTGCTTCGATTTCTCCGTTTGGGAGATGTACGGAGCGCTTCTTTATGGAGGGAAATTGGTGATTGTTCCATCTCTCACAGCCAAAAGCCCAGCAGCTTTCCTGGAGTTGTTGAAAGATAACCAAGTCACCATTTTAAATCAGACGCCGACGTATTTTTATCAGGTGCTACAGGAAGAGTTAACGCACTCTTCGACAGAGCTTGGCCTTAGGAAAATCATTTTTGGTGGAGAGGCTTTAAGTCCATCTCTTCTGAGAAACTGGCGGGTCAAGTATCCTGATGTGCAGCTGATTAATATGTACGGAATTACGGAAACAACGGTCCATGTCACCTACAAGGAAATCACGGAACATGAGATTGAAGCGGGGAAAAGCAATATTGGCAGAACGATCCCCACACTTAGCGCTTATATTCTCGATGAGCAAAGACGCTTGCAGCCTGTTGGGGTTCCGGGAGAGCTATACATTGCGGGGGACGGTCTGGCCCGTGGGTATTTGAATCGGCCGGATTTGACGTCTGAAAAATTCGTTGAGCATCCTTATCGGGCGGGAGAGCGGCTGTACCGAACGGGGGATCTTGCTCGTTGGTTGCCTGATGGCAATATTGAATATTTGGGGCGGATCGACCATCAGGTCAAAATTCGTGGCTACCGAATTGAGCTTGGCGAGGTAGAAGCCCAAACTCTCAAGGCTCCGAACGTACGGGAGACGATTGTCCTCGCACGGGAAGACGAACAGGGCCAAAAATTGCTGTGCGCCTACTATGTAGCCTCCAGTGACCTTTCGCCGGGAGAATTGCGGTCTCAGCTGGCGGCGGAACTCCCAGCTTACATGATTCCTTCTTATTTTGTCCGGCTGGAGCAAATGCCGCTTACGCCAAATGGCAAACTGGATCGCCGTGCGTTGCCGGCTCCTGAAAGCAGCGTACAATCCGGCGAGGCTTATTTGGCTCCGAGAACTGCTGTGGAAGCTCAGATGGTACTCATTTGGCAAGATATCTTGGGTGTTACCCGCGTTGGTGTCAGGGATAATTTCTTTGAAATTGGGGGTCACTCCTTGCGGGCAACAGTGCTCGTTTCACGGATTCACAAAGAATTGGGATGTAGCATTTCGCTGCGTGAGGTGTTTCAGTCACCTACAGTCGAGTCCTTGGCGCAACTTGTGAAGAAACACATTCCAACCATGTACGAATCCATCCCACAGGCGGCGGAAAGCGAAGCTTACCCAGTGTCCTCAGCGCAAAAGCGGTTATACGTGCTGAGACAGATGGATGGGGGAGAGCTCAGCTACAATATGCCAGGGGTCTTCACGGTGGATGGACCGTTGGATCGCACGCGGCTGGAGTCTGCGTTCCAGGCACTGATCCAGCGTCATGAATCCCTGAGAACCGGCTTTTATATGCAGGATGGAGAGCTTGTTCAGCGTGTGCATAGGAATGTGCCGTTCGTGTTGAACTACACAGAGGCTTCGGTGGAGGAGACGGATACGCTCATTCACAGCTTTATTCGTGCCTTTGATCTGAGTCAGGCTCCATTACTGCGTGTTAGCTTGGCGAAGCTCCAGGAGGAGCGTCATCTGTTGCTGTTTGATATGCATCACATCATTTCAGATGGGGTTTCTATTCAAATATTGATAGAGGAACTTACTCATTTGTATCAAGGAGAACAGCTACCAGAGCTGCAGATCCAGTACAAGGATTATGCCGTATGGCAACGGGAACAGTCAGAGAACCAATGGCAAGATCTTGAGAAATATTGGCTGCAAGCCTTTGAAGGAGAGTTGCCAGTATTGGATCTGCCTACAGACTTCCAACGACCTTCGGTTCGAAGCTTCGAGGGGAGCCGAATTGATTTTACATTGGATGAGTCTGGAAATAAGGCAATACAAGAGCTTGCATCCCGTACAGGTACTACACTGTATATGGTATTGCTGGCTGCTTATTCGGTACTACTGCACAAATATACAGGACAGGAGGACATCGTCGTAGGTTCTCCAGTAGCCGGAAGGCCGCAGGCTGAGCTTGAGGGTATCATCGGAATGTTTGTCAACACACTGGCCTTGCGCAGCTACCCGGCAGGAGATAAAACCTTTCAGGATTATCTTCTGGAAATCAAGGAAACAGCGCTCAAGGCGTTTGAGCATCAGGATTACCCTTTTGAAAAATTGGTCGAAAAGCTGGGCGTAGGACGTGATGTCAGCCGCAATCCGCTCTTTGACACCCTATTGGTATTACAAAATACCGAGCAGGAAGAGCAGGAAATGGACGGAGTGCACTTTACTCCTTACTTGATGGACACCGTCACAGCCAAATTTGACCTGTCCCTCAATGTAGAGGAGAAGGGCTCAAAATTAGCCTTTGGCCTCGAGTATAGTACGGCTTTATATCGGCGTGAAAGTGTAGAGCGACTTGCAACGCACTTGCTCCGGATTCTGCACGCAGTCTCGGCCAATCCCCAGTTGCAACTGGCCGAGATAGAAATGATCACACCGGAGGAGAAAGTACAGATCGTTGAAGTATTTAACGCGACATCGACTCCTTATCCAAGCCACAAGACCATTCATGAGCTGTTCGCAGAACAAGTCAAGCGTACACCGGAACAGACGGCGCTTGTATTCGGCGATGTCCAGCTAACGTACCTTGAATTGGAAGACAAGGCGAGCCGACTGGCCCAAACACTGCGTCGTTTGGGAACGTTGAGGGAGCAGCCTGTGGCCGTGATGGGCGGACGAAGCATCGAAATGGTCATTGGTATGCTCGCGGTGCTTCAAGCGGGTGGAGCCTATGTGCCGATTGATCCTGATTACCCGGAAGATCGTGTGCGTTATATGCTTAATGATTCCGACGCCAAGCTATTATTGGTGCAAAAGAGCGAGCTTATAAATGTAGACTACGGTATACCGATTGTCGATCTTAGCAGTGAAGAGGCTTATGCAGCTGAACCTGCCCAGCCGGAGACTGCCCAAGGATCGCAGGGGCTTGCTTATGTCATCTATACATCGGGTACGACGGGTAGACCGAAGGGCGTTATGGTTGAACACCGGAACGTGGTTCGTCTGGTCAAAGAGACCAACTATGTGGAGCTGAATGAATCTACACGGATTTTGCAAACGGGAGCAGTGGCCTTTGATGCTTCTACATTCGAGATATGGGGAGCTTTGCTTAACGGTGGACAGCTCTATTTCGTAGAGAATGACGACATTCTGATTGCCGATAGGCTCAAAGCAGCTATTGCCAAGTACGGGATTACGACATTGTGGCTTACTTCACCGCTTTTCAATCAGCTTTCCCTGCAGGATGAGTACCTGTTCAGAGGGCTCAAAGCATTACTAGTCGGCGGTGACGTACTGTCCATATCTCATATGAATCGTGTAATCGAGGCTAATCCTGATCTTGTCCCTATCAATGGCTATGGTCCGACAGAGAATACGACCTTCTCCACCACCTACGAGATTCCAGGTCGTGCCGAAGGGGTCGTACCGATTGGTCGCCCAATTAGTAATTCGACCGCTTATGTGGTCAATGGATCGCTGCAATTACAGCCTATTGGTGCTTGGGGTGAACTCATTGTCGGCGGTGAAGGTGTAGCGCGCGGATATCTCAATCGTCCTGATCTCACAGCAGAGAAATTTGTCCCTAGTCCTGTGAAGGACGGAGAACCCTGCTACAGAACTGGGGATTTGGTACGCTGGCTTCCAGATGGGAATTTGGAGTTTAAAGGAAGAATTGATGAGCAGGTCAAAATACGTGGTTACCGCATCGAACTCCCTGAAATCGAGGCCCAACTGGCCAAGGTGGAGTCAGTAATCGACGCCGTAGTGGTCGTTCGCGCGGATGAGCTTGGAGAGAAGCAGCTTTGCGCTTATTATGTGGCGGATCGTGCGCTCACGGCAGGCGAAGTACGCCTTGCCCTATCGCAGGTACTTCCGGGCTATATGATGCCATCCTATTTTATTCAGATGGATCGTATGCCATTAACGTCAAACGGAAAAGTGGACCGCAGGTCTCTGCCGGCTCCGCAAGTAGGTGCGCATACAGGACGGAAGTATACAGCTCCTCGTACACCGGCCGAAGAAGCTTTGGCGTCTGTCTGGCAAGGGGTGCTGGGTGCGGAACAGGTGGGTATCCATGACAATTTCTTTGAATTGGGTGGAGATTCCATCAAGGCCATTCAGGTGTCGTCACGGTTACTGCAGGCCGGCTATCGGTTAGAGATGAAGCAACTGTTCAAATCGCCAACCATTGCCGAGCTAGGCGCGGAAATACAGACGGCTGTGCACATGGCTGAACAGGGAGTTGTGCGTGGAGCGACTCGCTTGACTCCAGTCCAACAGTGGTTCTTTGGCCGGAAGCAGGCAGAGCCTCATCACTTCAATCAAGCGGTTATGCTGTATCGTGAACAGGGATTTGAGGAAAAGGCCTTGCATCAGGTGCTGAGAAAACTTGCTGAGCATCATGACGCCCTTCGCATGGTTTTCCGTCAGACAGAACATGGCTACGAAGCTTGGAATCGTGATCTTGAAGAAGGAGAGCTTTATAGTCTGTTCACCGCTGATTTACGGAAAGAATCCGATCCAGTTGCAGCTATTACCTCGCTGTCGGATGACATTCAGCGCAGTATCAATCTGGCAGAAGGTCCACTGCTGAAGTTAGGACTTTTCCATTGTCAGGATGGAGACCACCTTCTGATCGTGATCCACCATTTGGTGGTAGATGGAGTATCCTGGCGGATTTTGTTCGAGGACATCGCAGCAGGCTATGAGCAGGTGATTCAAGGCCAAGCACTGACACTCCCGCAGAAGACGGATTCCTTCCGTGACTGGGGTGACGCCCTTGCTCGTTATTCGGAAGGCCCTGAAATGGAGACTCATCGGGCGTATTGGAGAGAGCTGAAGGATCAGCCACTCGAACAGTTGCCGAAGGATGAGGCTGTGGAAAGCCTTCTTTTACAGGATAGCAAAGTAGTAACAGCACAATGGACTATAGAAGAAACCGACCAATTGTTGAGAAAAGCCCACCGTGCTTATCAAACAGAGACGAATGATTTGCTATTGACTGCTCTAGGCATGGCGATATCCAAGTGGTCTGGGATCGAAAAGGTTGCTGTGAATCTGGAAGGGCACGGTCGTGAGCCGATTATACCGAATATTGACATCACCCGTACCGTCGGCTGGTTTACAAGTCAATATCCGGTGATTTTAGACTTGGGGGATAACTCGGAAGTGGCCTCCTTGATCAAGTCTGTGAAAGAAGGGTTGCGCCGAATTCCGAACAAAGGTATTGGCTACGGGTTGCTCAAAACGGTGGCAAGTCAGTTGGATGAAGATAGCTTCAGCTTGCAACCTGAGATTTCTTTTAACTATCTGGGGCAATTTGATCAGGATTTGCAAGGAGGCTCATTGCAGATCTCTCCTTATCCGACCGGAAGCGCGCAAAGCTTGTTGGAGGAACCGGCCTATACGCTAGATATCAATGGCATGGTGACGGACGGAGCCCTGACTCTGACGATGACTTATAACGGAAAACAGTATAAGTCATCTACGATGGAACAGCTCGCTGGATATATTGAAGAAAGCCTGCGGGAGCTTCTCCAGCATTGCGTAACCCAAGAGAAAACCGTATTGACACCAAGCGACGTGCTTGCGAAGGGTCTAAGCATTGCCGACCTGGAGGAGCTTTCTAAGCAGACCAGCCACATAGGCGATATTGAGAATGTATATAGTCTGACACCGATGCAGAAGGGCATGCTGTTCCATGATATGTTTGAGCCGCATACGGGTGCTTATTTTGAGCAGGCTGCCTTTGACTTTAAGGGTAGCTTTGATCCGACCGCCTTCGGACACAGTCTGGATGCAGTGGTGGAGCGTCATGCTATCCTGCGTACGAACTTTTACAGCGGATGGGGCAGCGAGCCTTTGCAGGTTGTATTTCGGCACAGAGGCGCTAAATTGGTGTACGAAGACCTGCGGGAGATGAATGCATCGCAGCGCGAAGCTTACCTGAAGACATTTGGTGCTAAGGATAAAGCACTGGGCTTTAACCTGGCTGAAGATGAGCTTCTGCGTGTATCCATTTTGCACACAGATGAAGAGAGCTTCCGTCTCTTATGGAGCTTTCACCACATCGTCATGGATGGGTGGTGTGTTCCGTTAATTACGCAGGAGGTATTTGAACACTATTTTGCGCTCCTGGAAGGAAGAGAGCCTCACCTGGCAGAGGTTCAGCCGTATAGCCGGTATATTGAATGGCTCGAACAGCAGGATGAAGCAGCTGCGGCCGACTATTGGAGCCGATATCTGGCCGGTTATGAACAACAGACGCTTTTACCTCAAGTCGGTGGAGCAGCTAAAGGAGAAGGCTATGTAGCAGAGAAGCTGAATTATCCTGTCAGCAGGGAATTGACTGAACGCCTGGAAAAGGTGGCCAGAGATGCTCATGTCACGATGAATATATTGCTGCAGTCCATCTGGGGCGTTGCGCTTCAACGCTATAACGGTAGTCGGGATGTTGTATACGGAAGTGTAGTATCAGGCAGACCAGCAGAAATTCCGGGCATTGATCGGATGATCGGTTTGTTCATTAATACAATACCAGTTCGTGTGAAGACGGAAGAGAATCTCCCCTTCACAGTCCTAATGAAGCAACAGCAGGAGCAGTATATGGCTTCTCATATGTATGACACCTACCCGTTGTTTGAGATTCAGGCTCAGACGGACCAAAAGCAGGATCTCATCTCTCATATTATGGTGTTTGAGAATTATCCTGTGGAAGAGGAAGTAGAGAGTTTGGGAGGTGGTGAGGCTGCCTTTGAGATTGAGGAAGCGGAGCTTCTTGAACAAACGAATTACGATTTTAACTTAATTGTTCTACCGGGCAAAGAGATGAGATTGTTGTTCCAATACAATGCGCTCGTCTATGATCCAGCCACGATCGAGCAAATCAAGGGCCACTTGTTCCACCTGATGGAACAAATTGTGGAGAATCCTGCAATTTCCGTGGATGCTCTAGAATTAGTCACGCCGCAGGAGAAAGAACAGATTCTGAACGTATGGGGAAATACAACAGGCATTTACGAGCAATGTAACACGTTCCACGGGCTGTTGGAGGAACAGGCGGGACGAACGCCAGACGCGACTGCCCTTTTGTTTGGGGACGAGATGCTGACCTACGCCGAGCTCAATGCAAAAGCCAATGGACTGGCGAGAAGGCTCCGTACTCAGGGAATCAAGACGGGAGATCTGGTGGGACTGATTGCTGAACGGTCGCTCGAAATGATCGTTGGGATCTACGGCATTATGAAAGCCGGGGGTGCCTATGTTCCAATCGATCCAGAGTATCCGAAAGAACGAATCAGTTACATGCTTGAAGATTCTGGGGCGAAGCTGATCCTTACACAGGCCCATCTCTTGGAGCATCTCGGATGGACGGAAAATGTTTTGCTGCTGGATGAATCATCGACCTATGATGCCGACACCTCGAATTTGGAGGCTACTGCCGGCCCGGATGATCTGGCTTACGTGATCTACACTTCAGGTACGACGGGTCAGCCTAAGGGCGTATTAGTCGAGCATCGGGGACTACCCAATCTTTCGGACGTATACGGGACACACTTCGAAGTTACACCGCAGGATCGGATCGTTCAGTTTGCAAGCCTGTCGTTTGATGCATCGGTTTCGGAAATTTTAACGGCGCTGAGCCACGGGGCTGTTCTGTGCATCCCTTCTCCACAAGATATTTTAGATCATGCCCTGTTCGAGCAGTTCATGAACGATAAGGGGATTACGGTAGCGACTTTGCCACCCGCTTACGCTATCCACCTTGATCCAGAGCGTTTGCCAACACTGCGGTGCTTGCTAACCGCTGGATCGGCCGCATCGATCGAGTTGATCGAAGAGTGGAGGAAGCATGTACGTTACTCTAATGGCTATGGCCCAACAGAGGACTCCGTATGCACCACAATCTGGTCTGTCCCGGACAGTGAGGGAGCAACGGATATTGTATCTATTGGACGACCTATTGCTAACCATAGTGTGTACATCTTGGATGACCATTTTAGATTGCAACCTGTCGGTGTAGCTGGAGAGCTATGCATTTCGGGTATCGGGTTAGCGCGGGGGTATCATAACCAGCCTGAGTTAATGGATGAGAAGTTTGTGGACAATCCATTTGCCCCAGGAGAGCGTATGTATCGGACGGGTGACTTGGTTCGCTGGTTACCGAATGGAACCATCGAGTACTTAGGTCGAATAGATCACCAAGTCAAAATCCGCGGCTATCGTATCGAGCTAGGCGAGGTAGAAGCACAAATGCTCAGAGTGCCGTCCGTTCAGGAAGTCGTGGCCATGGCTGTAGAGGGCAATGACGGCTACAAGGATCTAGTCGCTTACTTCGTAGCCGCTCAGAAACTTGAGGTATCCGAACTTCGGGCCGTCCTGTCGGAGATGTTACCTGGATATATGATCCCTTCCCGCTTCATACAACTGGAGGATATGCCTCTGACGTCGAACGGAAAAATCGATCGAAAAGCGCTGCAGGGCGAGCGTGGATGGGCAGTTGCTTCATCTGAGGCTCCAAAGACACCTGTAGAAATGCAATTAGCCCAAATCTGGCAAGAGGTGCTAGGTGTAGAGAATGCGGGAGTGAAGGATAATTTCTTCCATTTTGGAGGTCATTCACTGCGTGCAGCCCTGCTAGTCTCACGAATTCGCAAGGAAATGAATCGCGAGATTAGTCTGAGAGCAGTGTTCGAGTCTCCTACTATTGAAGGATTGGCCCGTGCTATTGAGGGCTATACACCGCTGAATTTCGAAGAAATTCCTACAGCGGGAGCGAGAGAGCATTATCCATTGTCCTCGGCCCAAAAACGACTGTTTATTCTAAGTCAGCTGGAAGGTGGAGAGCTGAGCTACAATATGCCGGGTATTCTTACCGTTGAGGGAGCTTTGGATCGGGAACGGCTAGAGCAGGCATTCCGTCGTCTGATTCATCGTCATGGTTCGCTGCGTACTCGTTTTGTGACCGTGAACGGTGAACCTGTACAGCAGCTCCTGACGGATGTTCCGTTTGCTGTGGAATATGCGGAGTTGAGCGAGGAAGAGGCAGGAGCTACCCTTCAGCAGTTCGTCCGTCCTTTTGATCTGGGTGTAGCTCCATTGCTGCGGGTCGGCCTTATTCGAATTGCACATGAGCGCCATTTACTATTGTTTGACATGCACCATATTGTCTCAGATGGGGTTTCTATGAATATTCTCATAGAAGAGTTTCTCCGCTTCTACCAAGAGGAGGACGTACTTCCTGAGCTACAGATCCAGTACACAGACTATGCGGTATGGCAGCAAGAGCAGCTCGGAAGCGAGCGTCTTAAGGCCCAGGAGGCTTACTGGCTGGATGCTTTCCGCGGAAGCTTGCCAGTGCTGGATTTGCCAGGAGATGAAGTTCGTCCTGCGGTGCGAAGCTTTGCGGGCGATCGAATCGACTTCCAAATTGATTCTTCTCTGAGTGCTTCACTTCAGGAGCTGGCTACCCGAACGGGTTCCACTCTGTTCATGGTACTGCTGGCAGCCTATACAGCGCTCTTGCACAAGTACACAGGTCAGGAAGATGTCATCGTCGGTTCACCTGTGGCAGGAAGATCCCATGCGACACTCGAAGGCCTCATCGGTATGTTCGTCGGCACAGTGGCACTTCGTACTTATCCAGAAGGAGAGAAGCCTTTCGGGGCTTATCTGCAGGAAGTGAGGGAAACAGCGCTGCGGGCCTATGAAAACCAGGATTACCCGTTCGAGGAGCTGGTAGAAAAGCTGGAGCTTCAGCGTGATTTGAGCCGTAACCCACTATTTGATACCATGTTTGTCCTGCAAAATATCGATCAGGGAGAACAAGAAATAGAAGGATTGCGCTTCACTCCTTACGATAATGTACATCCGGCTGCCAAGTTCGATCTTACGTTGACCGTGAGTGAAGAAGCAGACGGGGCATTGAACTGCACGCTTGAGTATGCGACTGCGATCTACAAGCAAGAGACTGCTGATCGGATGGCAGGCCACTTTGTACAGCTTATTCGGGAAGCCATCGCCAATCCGGCACTGCCGTTGTCATCCCTTGATATCGTGACACCTCAGGAAAAATCAAGGCTGATGAAAGCGCCGGACGAAGCCAAGGCAGATTATCCTCGTGACAAGACGATCCATGCGCTGTTCGAGGAGCAGGCCGCACGTACTCCGAATGCAGTGGCAGTCGTATGTGAAGATGCAACCCTGTCCTACATCGAGCTGAACGAGCGGGCCAATGGACTTGCCCGAACGCTGAGGGAACGTGGTTTGCAACCAGACGGTTTGGCTGGAATCATGGCGGATCGTTCCCTTGAAATGGTGGTCGGAATTTTAGCCATCTTGAAAGCAGGCGGGGCCTATGTCCCTGTAGATCCTGAATATCCAGAAGACCGCATTCGCTTTATGCTTGAGGATTCAGGAGCCAAGCTACTGCTGACACAAGCGCATCTGGAGCAACGGGTCTCCTTCGCCGGGGATATCGTAAGTCTGGACAAAACGGCTTCCTACAAGGAGGATGTCTCAAACCTGGAGTCTGCAGCCGGACCGGGGAATCTTGCCTACGTCATCTACACATCGGGTACGACAGGCAAGCCAAAGGGAACACTGATTGAGCATAAAAATGTAGTTCGCTTGCTCTTTAATGATAAAAATATGTTTGACTTTGGTCCTCAGGATACGTGGACACTGTTCCATTCATTCTGTTTTGACTTCTCTGTATGGGAAATGTACGGAGCATTGCTGAACGGAGGACGGTTGGTCATCGTTCCATCGCTTACCGCGAAGAGTCCAGATCGTTTCTTACAATTGCTTAAGGATCAGAAGGTCACCGTTTTGAACCAGACACCGACTTACTTCTACCAGTTGCTACAGGAAGAGCTCGGTCATCAGGCGGCAGAACTGAGCCTCCGTATGATTATCTTCGGTGGAGAGGCATTAGCTCCGGCCCTGCTCAAGGACTGGAGAACGAAGTATCCGCAAGTGCAGCTCATTAACATGTACGGCATTACCGAAACGACCGTGCATGTAACCTACAAGGAAATTACAGAGTTGGAAATTGAACAGGGCCGCAGCAATATCGGCACCACGATTCCGACGCTGCGAGCGTACATTTTGGATGAACAACGCCGTCCACAGCCGATTGGCATTCCAGGTGAACTCTATGTGGCGGGCGTAGGTCTGGCGCGAGGTTATCTGAACCGACCGGAATTGACGGAAGAGAAGTTTGTCGCTCATCCGTTCGAAGCAGGCGAGCGTATGTACCGCTCGGGTGACTTGGCACGCTGGTTGCCGGATGGCAGCATGGAGTATTTGGGACGGATTGACCATCAGGTAAAAATCCGTGGTTACCGTATTGAGCTAGGTGAAGTGGAAGCGAAGCTGCTCCATGCTCCGTCTGTAAGAGAGGCCGTTGTGCTCGCCCAAGAGGATGGAAGTGGACAAAAAGTGCTTGTCGGCTATTTCACAGCCGATCAGATGCTGACGGTAGGAGAGTTGAGAAAAGCCTTGGCTGCCGAACTGCCGGCTTATATGATTCCATCTTACTTTATGCAATTGGAACAGCTGCCTTTGACACCAAATGGCAAACTGGATCGCAAAGCGCTTCCGGCTCCGGAGGCCAATGTGCAGACTGGAGCGGTTTATGAACCGCCAAGGACGAAGGCTGAGGAAGCTTTGGCTTCCGTATGGCAAGGTGTGCTGGGAGCACAGCAGGTCGGCATCCACGATCATTTCTTCGACCTGGGTGGTGACTCCATCAAGGCGATTCAAGTGTCCTCGAGATTGTTCCAAGCTGGATATAAATTAGAGATGAAGGATCTCTTCAAATATCCGACAATTGCCGAGCTCAGCCCGTATCTTCAGGCAGCCGGACGTACAGCGGAACAGGGCGAAATTAAGGGTGCAGCAGAGTTAATGCCAATTCAGCGCTGGTTCTTTGAACGCCATACAGCGGAGCCGCACCATTATAATCATGCCGTCATGCTCTATCGGAAAGACGGCTTTGATGAGGCTGCACTCCGATTGACAATGGACCAAATTGCGATCCATCATGACGCGCTGCGCATGGTTTTCCGGCCTACAGAAGCTGGATACGCAGCTTGGAATCGGGGAACGGATGAAGGCGAGCTCTACACATTGGACATTGCTGATATGCGGCAGGCGGAAGACCAGACAGCTGCGGTTCAGGCCCAAGCCAATGCCATTCAGGCAAGCTTTGACTTGGAAGGTGGCCCACTGTTCAAGCTAGGCCTGTTCCATTGTGAAGATGGCGATCATTTGTTGATTGTCATTCATCACCTCTTGGTTGACGGTGTGTCCTGGCGCATCCTGTTTGAAGACATTGCAACAGGATACGAGCAGGCGTTGAATGGACAAACGATTGTTCTTCCGCAAAAGACCGATTCGTATCTTGTATGGTCCGAGCAAGCGGCGAAGTATGCAGCAGGTCCTGCCCTGGACGAGGAGCGTTCATACTGGCAGCAGATTGAGGAGACGCTTCTGGCTCCACTGCCCAAGGATAAGGATCAGGAGCCAGGCACCGTTCGGGATACCGAGTCGGTTACGGTAACGTGGTCTGCTGAAGAAACAGAGCTGCTGTTGCGACAAGCAAACCGGGCTTATCATACGGAGACGAATGATTTACTCTTGACTGCTCTGGGAGCAGCTATTCAGCGCTGGACAGGCATGGAGCAGGTTCTGGTTAACCTTGAAGGACATGGACGGGAAATGATCATACCAGATCTGGATATTACCCGTACCGTGGGCTGGTTCACAACTCAGTACCCTGTTCTGCTGAACCTGCAAGATGGGCAGGAAGTATCTACCCGGATCAAGCGCATCAAGGAGAATTTGCGAGAGGTTCCGCACAAAGGTATCGGCTACGGTCTGCTGAAATATATGGCACCGGAAAAAGACACTCGATTCAGCGTAGAACCAGAAGTTTCCTTCAACTATCTTGGACAGTTTGACCAGGATTTGGAGGGGAATGCTCTTAGCTTGTCTACACATTCAGTCGGTAAGGCGCTCAGCGATCTCACACCACAGCAATATGCTCTGGATGTGAATGGCATGATTGCTGAAGGACAGCTATCACTGACGATTACGTACAGCAACAGGCAGTATCGTAACGAGACGGTGAGTCATTTTGCTGAATTATTACAGTCAAGCCTTAGTGAGGTCATCCGGCATTGTGTAGCTCAGGAGTGTTCACAGCTTACACCTAGTGATGTTCTGTTCCAAGGATTAACATTGGAGCAGCTTGATCGACTTACGGCGCAGACGGCTCATATCGGAGAGATTGAGGATGTGTACAAGCTGACGGCAATGCAGAAGGGCATGCTGTTTCACAGCCTGCTGGAGCCGGATTCCTCTTCATACTTCGAACAGGCAACGTTTGAGATGCGTGGCAGCTTCGATGTAGATATCTTCTTCGAGAGCTTCCAGGCTTTGGTGCAACGACATGCCATACTACGTACCGGCTTTTACAACAACATTGCGGATGTACCGCTGCAAGTTGTCTTTAAGCAACGGTTAATCCCTCTGCACTACGTAGATTTGCGCGACGCATCTATGCAGGAACAAGAAGCCCGGATCAAGGCTTATATTGCTGAAGATATGGTTAAGGGGTTCAGCTTGTCAGATGATCCGCTGATGCGAGTGACCGTCTTGCAGAAGGATCAAAGCTGTCTTGTATTGTGGAGCTTCCACCATATTGTTATGGATGGCTGGTGTATCCCGATCATTACACAGGAGCTGTTCGATTATTATTCTGCCAAGAAACAGCAATTACAGCCTGTCCTGCCGCCAGCTCAGCCCTATAGCCGTTATATCGAGTGGCTTGATGCACAGGATGATCAAGAAGCTTCAACATATTGGAGCCAATATCTCGAAGATTATGACGGGAATACCGTATTGCCGGAAGGTAAAACGAAATCTCAAGCCAAAGAAGCGGGCTATGTCCTAAAAGAGCATGTTCTCCATCTGGGTGCATCTTTGACCGGTAAAATGGATGTTGTCGCGAAGCGCAATCACGTGACCGTCAACACACTCATGCAGACAGCTTGGGGACTGATTCTTCAACGTTATAATGCCAGCTCGGATGTCGTTTTCGGCGGCGTTGTGTCGGGTAGACCGGCTGAGATTGCAGGGATCGAGAATATGGTGGGTCTGTTTATTAATACAGTACCTATCCGTGTACAGTCATCCAAAGACGAGGCTTTCGTCGAGGTAATGAAACGTACACAGGCACAATCATTGGCTGGTCGTGTCTACGATACCTATCCACTGTATGAGATTCAGGGGAAAACAACCCAAAAGCAGGACCTGATTTCTCATATTATGATCTTTGAAAATTACCCGCTCGACGAACAGGTGGAGCAATCGGGTAATCAAACGGAGGACAATCTCGAAGTTGCCAACTTCACCATGTTTGAACAAACCAACTATGACTTTAACCTGGTTGTGATTCCAGGCGAAGACATTAAGGTCTGCATTCGCTACAATGCTTCGGTCTACGAGCAAGAAAGCATTGTGCGAATCGGAGGACATTTATTGCAAATGCTCGATCAGGTAGCTACTCATCCGCAAGCGACGATACAGGAACTGGAGATTGTAACATCTGAGGAACGGACAAACCTGCTTGACTGGGGTGGCAAGGCTCATGTCTACCCAAGTGATCAGGGCCTGCATACCTTGTTTGAGGAACAGGTGGCCCGTACGCCGGATAAGATCGCGGCAATAAGCGGCGACATCCAGATCACATATCGGGAGCTGAACGAGCAGGCGAACAGACTAGCTTCCACCTTGATAGCCCAAGGACTACGGAGTGAACAAGTAGTGGGGCTGTTGGCGGATCGGTCAGTGGAACTGCTGGTTGCCATCATGGGGGTACTCAAAGCGGGCGGAGCCTATGTACCGATTGATCCTGAATATCCGCAGGAGCGGATTCAGTATATTCTGAAGGACTCTGGCGCTGAGATTCTGCTCACACAGAGCCACCTGACGAAACTAGCGGCCTTTGAGGGAATGGTTATGGAATTGGATGCCCCGCACATCTACGGAGCTGGAGTGAATAATCCTAATATTCCTGTGAGAGGAAACGATTTGGTGTATCTAATCTATACTTCGGGTACAACAGGAAATCCGAAGGGAACCATGATTAACCATAAAGGAATCGTGAACTACATCTGGTGGGCCAATAAAGTCTATTGTGCAGGGCAACCAACGGACTTCCCGCTGTATTCGTCCATTTCGTTTGACTTGACGATGACATCAATGTTTACTCCGTTAATAAATGGAGGAATAGTACGGATTTATGATGGTATAGATAAAGCGGAGGTTGTTCAGCATATTTTGCGCGAAAATGCGGTGGATATTCTCAAGCTGACGCCGACGCATCTCAGTCTGATTAAAGATATGACCATCCCGGTAGAGAGTCGCATTCAGCAGCTTATTGTGGGTGGAGAGAATCTGACCACACATTTGTCAAAAACGATTACCGACCTCTTTGGTGGCAATATCAAAATCTACAATGAATATGGACCAACCGAAACGGTCGTCGGCTGCATGATTCACCTGTACGATCCTGCGAAGGATACACGGGAATCCGTACCGATTGGTTTGCCGTCAGACAATATATACATTCATATCCTGGATGAACAGCTTCGTCTCGTACCGTTAGGTGTGGAGGGCGAAATGTACATCGCCGGGGACGGAGTAGCCCGTGGATACCTGAACCGTCCGGATCTTACCGCAGAAAAATTCATTAGGAATCCGTTCGCTGCGGAAGGAAATATGTATCGCACCGGAGATTTGGCTCGTCGCCTTCCTAATGGAGACATTGAGTACATTGGGCGTATTGACCATCAAGTCAAAATACGGGGCTATCGTATTGAGCTTGGTGAGATTGAGGCCAAGTTGCTGGATATGCCCCTTGTCGAGGAAGCTCTCGTTGTTGCGTGGGCAGACGCCAATGGACAGAAGTCTCTGTGTGCTTACTTTGTAGCGGATCGCGAAATGTCTGTCAGCGAGCTGAGAAACGAACTGTCTGCCGGACTGCCTGCATATATGATTCCGTCTTACTTCGTACAACTGGACGTGATGCCTCTGACACCGAATGGCAAACTGGATCGCAAGGCACTGCCTGAACCGAACTCGGGTATAAAGGCGGGAGCAGACTTTACCGCTCCGCGGACGGATGTGGAGAACATTTTGGCTTCAATCTGGCAAGGTGTACTTGGCGTGCCGCTTGTCGGCATTCATGATAATTTCTTTGAACTTGGAGGTGACTCGATCAAATCCATTCAAGTATCCTCAAGGCTTCTTCAAGCAGGCTACAAGCTTGAAATGAAGGATTTGTTCGGTTATCCGACAATTGCAGAGTTGGCGCAGCGCGTTAGTGTGGTCAGCCGAATTGCGGACCAAAGCGAGGTACACGGATCGGTAAGACTGGGACCTGCTCAGCACAGATTCTTCGATGAACAGTCAATGGATCTGCATCACTTTAATCAGTCGGTCATGTTGTACCGACGGGATGGCTTCAATACCGATGCGCTCGCCGAGGTTGTTCGGACAATTGCAGAGCATCATGATGCTTTACGACTGGTGTTCCGCCAAGGAGAGCAGGGATTGGAGGCCTGGAACCGGAGCGTAGGTGAGGGTGAACTCTATAGCCTCCAAATCCACGACCTGCGGGATGAGACAGACCCGGCTTCAGCAATAGAAGCGGGTGCGGAAGCCATTCAGCGCAGCATCTCTCTGGAGGATGGACCTCTCTTTAGACTGGGTCTGTTCCGCTGTGCGGAAGGCGAACATCTGTTGATCGTTATTCATCATCTGGCTGTGGATGGCGTATCCTGGCGTATCCTCTTTGAGGACCTGCAGGAAGGCTACGAGCAGGCAGCACGTGGAGAAGCAGTCAAGCTTCCGCAGAAGACGGATTCGTACCGTGCATGGGTTGAGGGAATCACACAATTTGCTAACAGCCCGGCGGCTGAACAAGAACTCAGCTATTGGGCAGAGGTAGAAGGAGATGGCTTTGTCCCTCTTCCCAAAGACAAGGTAGATGGCGCACTTCTCATCAAGGATAGCGAGGCTATCACGGTCAGATGGTCACCAGAAGAGACAGAGCAGTTCCTGAAAGAAGCGAACCGTACTTACAATACGGAGGTCAACGATCTGCTCCTGACAGCCCTTGGTATGGCTGTTCACGAGTGGACGGGAATCGAACGTGTAGGCATCCTTCTGGAGGGACATGGGCGGGAGCCTGTTGTACCGGAACTGGATATTACTCGCACAATAGGCTGGTTTACAAGTCAATACCCTGTCGCCCTTGAGATGGACGGGGAATTGGAGATCGGGGCCAGAATCAAGCATGTAAAGGAAGGCTTGCGTCGTATCCCGAACAAAGGTGTCGGATATGGGATTTTGAAATATTTAAGCGACAGTCCCGATACCTCCTCCTTCTCGGCTGAACCGGAGATTACGTTCAACTACTTGGGTCAGTTCGATCAGGATCTTGCAGGAGGGACGATGGAAGTATCGCCTTACTCCGTAGGACCTGAGGTCAGTGAGCAGATGGTGCAGCATCAGGCATTGAACATTAATGGACTGATTGCCGAAGGGCAGCTTCAACTCTCGGTCAGCTATAACCATCATCAGTTCCACGGGGAGTCCGTGGCTAAGTTTGTTGGCATTCTGAAGAACTGTCTTAGTGAAGTCATTGGACATTGCGTAAGTAAGGAAAGAACAGAACTAACACCAAGCGATGTACTCCTCAAAGATATCAGCTTGGAAAAGATTGAGGAGTTAGAAGAGCAGACACGGCATATCGGTAGTATTGAGAATATGTATAAACTGACGCCGATGCAAAAGGGGATGTTGTTCCACAGCTTGCTGGAGGCTCATTCAGAGGTCTACTTTGAGCAGGCCACATTTGAAATTCAGGGAGTGTTCTATCCTGAGGTTTTCAAACGCAGCTTACAGCAACTGATGAAACGGCATGCCATATTGAGAACGAATTTCCATGCTGGATGGGGCGATTTCCCTATACAGATTGTGTTCAAAGAAAGAGCATGCGATTTCGTATACGAGGATTTGCATGAGCTGGATTCCGCTGAAATAGAAGCGCGTCTTGCAGCTTATGTTGCCCAAGACAAAGCAAGAGGCTTTGATCTTGCGAATGAAGCCTTGCTGCGTGTTGCTATTCTACGTACTGCAAAAGAGCATTACCATCTGTTGTGGAGCTCTCATCACATCATTTTGGATGGCTGGTGTATGCCACTTGTGCTCCAGGAAGTGTTTGAAACATACGGAGCTCTACGTGAGCAAAGGGAACCTGAGCTTCCTGTAGCAGCATCGTACAGCCAGTACATTCAATGGTTGGAGAAACAAGGCGAGGAAGAGGCATCCTCTTACTGGAGAGGGTACCTGAAAGGCTACGAGCAGCAGACGAAGCTGCCACAAGCCATCACACAGCCATCGGCAAAAGCAGAGGCCTATGTGTCGGAGAAGCTGGTATTCACGTTGGATGCGGAACTGACCGATCGCCTGGAACAGGTGGCCAAACAACATCAGGTGACAATGAATACGCTGATGCAAGCAGCCTGGGGAATCGTGCTGCAGCGCTACAATAGAAGCCAGGATATCGTCTTCGGAAGTGTGGTATCGGGAAGACCTGCCGAGATTCCGGGTATCGAAAGCATGATCGGTCTCTTCATTAATACAGTTCCAGTTCGGGTTCAGGCCGAGGGAAGCGATACGTTCTCCCATGTGATGAAAAGACAGCAGGAATTATATTTGGCAGGACATGCTTATGATTCCTATCCGCTCTATGAGATTCAAGCACAGAGCGAACAAAAGCAAGATTTGATTTCTCATATTATGGTGTTCGAAAATTACCCGGTAGAAGAGCATCTGGAAGAGAAAATTGCCAGTGAAGAGGCTGAATACAAAATTACAGATGTTCAGATGTTTGAACAGACGAATTATGATTTTAACCTTATTGTGCTGCCGGGACGTAGTCTGGAGTTCTTGTATCGATATAATGCTCGCGTCTATAACCGGGAGAGCGTGGAACGGATTCAAGGACACTTGACGAGAATTCTGACAAGCGTATCTGTACAACCTGCTATCCGTATTGATGAGCTGGAACTGATCACGCCAGAAGAGAAATCACAAATAATAGAGGTGTGGGGAGATACAGTAGCTCCTTATCCGCGTGAGCAGACCCTCCACGGCATATTTGAGGAAAAAGCTGCGCTCACACCGGATCGTACAGCACTTGTTTACGGAGAAACGAAGCTTACCTATGGAGAACTTCATCAGCAGGCGAACCGTCTTGCACGTACACTGCGTGCCCAAGGGGTCAGACCGGACCAACCAGTTGGCATCATGGTCGAGCGCTCGCTTGAGATGATCATTGGTATCCATGCCATTCTAAAAGCTGGTGGGGCCTATGTACCGATTGATCCGGAGTTCCCAGAAGACCGTATTCGCCACATGCTGGAGGATTCGGGGGCGAAGCTTCTGCTGACGAAGAACCATCTTAAAGATCGGTTCCCGTTCACTGGCACGATCCTGGCACTTGATGATCCGCAGGCGTACCATGAGGATAGCTCGAATCTGGAGCCAATTGCGGGGCCGGAGCATCTGGCGTATATCATTTACACGTCAGGTTCAACCGGCAAGCCGAAAGGTGTAATGATTGAACACCGCTCTGCCGTCCATACGCTGAGTCAGCTGGAAGCTGAATATCCGATGTTGGCAGGCGACCGTTTCCTGCTCAAAACGACATTCACCTTTGACTTCTCTGTGCCAGAGCTGTTCTGCTGGTTCTTTGGACAGGGGACTCTCGTGATCCTGCCACAAGGCGTGGACAAAGACCCGATGGCACTGCTGGAGGCTGTGGATACGAACCGAATCACGCATCTTAATTTGGTGCCATCGATGCTCAGTGTGCTCGTTCAATACTTGAAAGAAAGCGGCACCCAAGGATTCCTTACTCTGAAATACCTGTTTGCCTGCGGCGAGACGCTGCCTGCCAAACTTGTAGAAGAGTACTATAAAGTATCTCCACACGCAGTACTGGAGAATATCTATGGTCCTACCGAAGCGGCCGTATATGCGACCCGATATACAACTAGCCCTGAGACTGCGGCTCTAACGCATGTGCCGATCGGCAAACCGTACGCTAACGTCCAAGTATGGATGATGGACAGCGCTTCTCAGGTATCACCTGTGGGGGTACCGGGAGAACTCTGCATTGCAGGCGAAGGGGTAGCGCGGGGGTATTTCAACCAGCCGGACCTGACGGCAGAGAAGTTCATTCCTCACCCGTACAAACCGGGAGCACGGATTTACCGAACGGGCGATTTGGCCCGATGGCTGCCAGACGGGAATATTGAGTATTTGGGACGGATCGATCACCAGGTAAAAATCCGGGGTTACCGCATTGAGCTGGGAGAAGTGGAGGCACAAATTCTGAGGGTGCCATCGGTGCAGGAAGCGGTTGTTCTAGCACTGGCTGACTCCAGCGGAAGTACTCAGCTTTGCGCATACTTTGTGGCCGAGGAAGGGCTCGCAGCGGGCGTATTACGCGAAGCACTGGGCAGCGAGCTGCCAAGCTATATGATTCCGTCTGCTTTCGTACAGCTCGCACAAATGCCGCTGAATCCGAATGGCAAATTGGATCGCAAAGCGCTACCGGCACCAGAAACCCTTCTGCGGAGCACAGCGGAGTATATCGCGCCACGTACGCAGACAGAAGTAGAGCTCGCTCAGATTTGGTCCGAGGTGCTCGGCGTACAGGAAATCGGGATCAGAGATCATTTCTTTGACCTTGGGGGCCATTCCCTGAAAGTATTGGGCTTGATCCAAAGGATCTCGTCTAATATGGGCGTCCATCTCCCACTCCAGGCCGTGTTTAATCTGCCAACTGTGGAAGAAATGGCGCATGAAATTTTCAAGCTGCAGGCAACAACTACTGCCGACGAACAAGAAATGGAAATTATCCACTTCCCAGGGAAAGGAACGCTTAAAGTATTTTGCTTCCCTCCTCGGGTAGGTCACTCTCTGGGGTACTATGAGATGGCCAAGGAGCTGGATGGGCTTTGCGAGGTGTACGGGATGGAATTTATCGGCGATCGTTTCCAGGGCCAAGATATGCTGGATCGATACATCGATGCCATCGTGAACATTCAAGCCGAGGGCCCATATGTATTCCTTGGATACTCACTTGGAGGAAATCTCGCCTTCGAGGTAGCTAAAGCTATGGAAAGCCGAGGCTACCATGTTGGTGACATTATTATGGTAGATGCTATGAGAAAGATGTCCAAGGATGAATCGACACCTGAGGAGCTTGAAGAGATTGTCGAGACGGTGCTGGATAGCATTAGGGAGCAGTACAAAGTATTCCTCGCCGATCCAGCCGACAGGGAGCGAGTCATGGACAAAATGTTGGTTTACTCCACCTACCGCGATGAGCTTATTAACGCAGGTGAAGTTCATGCGAATATCCATGCTCTGATTGCAGAGGATGATAGTATTGGTCCGGATACATCATTAGATAAATTGTTATGGCAAAAGGCGACGCATGGTCAATACAAAGAATACGAAGTCATCGGAACGCATGATGTGCTGCTTGATTCCGGTTTTGTCGGGGAAAATGCTAAAGTACTGAAACAAATACTTGGTAAAATTGCAGAAGCCTCATCTAAAAACAAGCCTATTCTGTCCTAAGATCAATCAACGAGAATAGTGTAGGGTAGCAAAGACGCCCGGATTCCTTTATATAGAAGGAACTCGGGCGTCTTTTGTTTTTTTATGCTGTCCTTAACATATAAAGTCCCTAATCATCTGTGTATGCTTTAGACATGGTTGACTGAAAATGACTGGTGTCGGTGATGAGTTCACGGATGACCTGGATGACAAGCTCCGGTTGATCATGGATGATCATATGCTCGCTCTTCTTGGCAACAATAAATTTGCTGTTTGTAGAGATGTTAAGCATCTCGCGCTGTCCCATTTGCCAGCTTTGTTCGATCTGATCATTTCCGCGCTTACTAATACCGAACTGAGTCAAATCTTGTTGAACGCCCCGGGCAATTACACGTACAGGGAGGTTGCCCAGATGCTGTCCCCGTATGGCATCTTCGGTAGTGCTTGCTAGATCACCTTCCTCCGCAACAGATCGAAAGTACTTAGAAGAAGCGACAATATTCACAAAAGAGTTTCTATCTTGATATTCGACTCGACCCGTTAGCATAAAATTGGGAAACAGGCGAAATGCTCCTGACTTTTCTAGGAGAATGGATATTAACGGGGAGGGATTGACCTTAGGTCGTTCTTTGGCATAGATCTCATTTGTCCGGCGAGCGTCATTCTCAGGCCTGGCATCCACCAGAACCAATCCTGCCACTTCGTCTTTGTAGGTCTGCGCGTACAGTCTTGAGTACATCCCTCCGAGAGAATGGCCTACCAGGATATAAGGAGCTTGGATGTCTGCGTTTTTTAAGGCGAGATGAAGCTCCCGAACGATGTTTTCCCCGGTTCGTGGAGTAGCAGCCTCCTCGCTCCAGGCATAGCCTGCCCGGTCATAGGATACAACAG